>CBDUTX010000173.1:0-5457 GCA_965370235.1 uncultured Desulfuromonadaceae bacterium
GACAATAGAACACTTGGACGTTTTGATCTTCTCGATGTACCACCTGCCCCAAGAGGTGTACCGCAAATAGAAGTCAGTTTTGATATCGATGCAGATGGAATACTGCATGTATCTGCCAAAGATCTTGCCACAGGCAAGGAACAAAAGATTAGAATTGAGGCTGGAACTGGCATAACAGAAGCTGATATCGATAGAATGATGAGAGAAGCAAAAGAACATGAACAGGAAGATAAAGAAAAGAAAAAACTCGTTGAGGTTAAAAACCAGGCAGATTCACTTATCTACACAATAGAAAAAACTTTAAGAGACTCAGCTGACAAGATATCCAATGAAGAAAAAGCAAGTGTCGAAGCAGATATATCAACTTTAAAAAACTCTATTGCAACAAATGATGTTAATCAGATAAATTCAAAAATAGAAATACTGTCACAAACTTTTAATCCGATTGCTCAGAAAATGTATAAACAATCCACCTCTCAAAGCGAACCACCTCCTGAATCTGAAAGTTCAGAACAAGCTAAAGGTACAGAAGCTTCAACTCCTGAAGATGCAGAATATGAAATAATTGACGAAAATGAAGAAAAAAACTGATTGGAATTATGAATTAAAGTGAGTAATAAAAGAGATTATTATGAGACTTTGGGCATAGATAAAAAATCAACTGAATCTGAAATAAAAAAAGCTTATAGAATTTTAGCTAAAAAATATCATCCTGACCTTAACAGAGGTAACGAGAAGGAAACTGCCGATAAGTTTAAAGAGATAAGTGAAGCTTATGAAGTTCTGATGGACAAAGATAAAAGAGCCCTCTATGACAGATATGGATATGAAGGGCTTTCTCAGTCTTTTGGTCAGGGTGGTTTTTCTATGGATAATTTCACCCATATGGATGATCTCAAAGATATTTTCGGTTCATTCGGAGGACTTGACGATATATTCAGTATGTTCTTTGGAGGAAGAAGTGGTTTTGATTTTCACAGGAGATCTTCAAGAGGTTCTTTTTCACCTACCCGGGGAAGAGATATCGACATATCATTAAAACTCACTCTTGAAGAAATGACAAAAGAAATAAAGAAGACCATTTCGCTTTCCAGACATGAAAAATGCAAACTATGTAACGGAAAAGGATATGAAAAAGAAGATGCTAAAATAAAATGTAATGTCTGTAACGGGACGGGTCATACAAAAAAAGTAATAAACACACTCCTCGGAAGAATGGTTTCATCTTCTACATGCAGCACCTGTGGGGGTAGAGGTGAAATAATCAAAAATCCCTGCTCAAAATGTAAAGGGGAAGGTCTTGTCAGAGAAAAAAGTAAAGTTGAAATCAAATTGCCTGCAGGTGTTATCCCCGAGGGTGGTTCTTATGTACTCAGAGGAGAAGGACATACCGGAAGATTTGGTGGACCAAGAGGTGATCTTATAGTCACCCTGATTGAAATACCACACAAAATCTTTGTTCGTGCCGGTAGAAATGTTCTCTGTAGATATCCTATCAGCTTTACCAATCTCGCAGTTGGAGCAAAAATCAAAGTTCCAACACTCTACAGCTCGGTCTTGATGACAATTCCTGCAGGAACTCAAACAGGACATGTTTTCAGGTTAAATGGGAAAGGAATACCAGGTCTCAGGGGAGCTTCAAACGGAGATCAACTTGTTGAGATCATAGCATGGACACCTCAAAAATTATCAAAAAAAGTGCAGGCTCTGTTAAATGATTTTGAAAAAGAAAATAAATCACAACCTCCGGAACCAAAAAGAGAACTCTTCGATCTTGATTGATGAACAGAGAGATTAATCAGATTTTTTTATTGAATAATATCGATAATAACAGAGTAAGTTTTTCAAAAGATGAAAGCCATCACATTATAAATGTAAAAAAAATCCCAAGAAATTCTATTTTCTACGCTTCAGATGGTAGTGGGATAATATATAAATTGAAGCTATCCAGAGTAAAAAATAAAATTGCTTTTGCTGATATTTTGGAAATAATTCCCACAGAAAATGAATCCAATCAGACAATCATCATAGCATCATCCATTCCAGGGAAGACAAGATTAGAATTTATGGTCGAGAAATTAACCGAGCTTGGAATGAATGAATTTTTTCCGCTTATTTCAAAAAGAAGTAAATATTCCAGGATCAATGTTGAAAGACTTGAAAAAATTTCTATTTCTGCCATGAAACAATCACGACGAAGTAAACTGCCAAAAATAAATCCTCCTTTAAAAATAGAAGAAATTTTCTATCATTTTAAAGATAAAGAAAAATTCTATTCTATTGTTCTCGATTCTGAAATTGGGAGAACCAACTTAATTCCTGAAAAAAAAGATATTATATTTTTCATAGGTCCCGAAGGAGGATGGAGTAAAGAAGAAATTAGAATATTCAAAAAATTTAATTGTAATTTTCTCTCTTTTGGAAAGTCAACTTTGCGAATTGAGACAGCAGCAATTGCAGGACTGGTATATTATAATATGACGAAATTTATCGAACCTTTACCGGGTATTTTATCTAAAGATTAAATTGATTTAAATACATGAATACTTAATCAAATTTGTTTAAGAATATGAAGAAAAAATTATTGATAATAAGCGGTACAAGACCAAATTTGGTGAAAATTGCTCCTCTCTATAACAGATGGAAAACATCATATAAATCTTATTTTGATTTTAAACTGGTTCATACCGGGCAACATTATGATTATGAAATGTATGAAAGTTTTTTGAAAGATTTTAAACTACCCCAACCTGATCTTTGTCTTGAAACAAAATCAGATTTCATCTGCAAGCAGATAGCTAAAACATTAACACTTTTAGAAGATGAAATGATACATAACAGACCTGATGGAATTATCGTTGTAGGAGATGTCAACTCAACTCTTGCAGCAACACTTGCTGCTGTTAAACTGCATATACCTGTATTTCATCTTGAAGCCGGTGTCAGATCTTTTGATATCTCAATGACTGAAGAACAGAACAGAATGATTGTTGATTCCCTTTCTTCACTACATTTCTCCCCTACCATGACCTCTGTAAAAAACCTTATCAGGGAGGGTATAATAGAGGAAAAGATAATTTTCGTTGGAAATATTCTTGCAGAAATACTGATTAATTTCAAAAGGGGTGTTCAAAGGAAAAATAATTTTTTACTCACCCTTCACAGACCTTTTAATGTTGACAGTATTGAGAATTTAAAATATCTGATAAATTACATCTGTAATAATGTAAATGAAGAAATACTATTTCCTGCACATCCGAGAACATTAAAAAATCTTAAGTTATTTAAAAATCCTTCAAATCTTAATATTATAAAACCTCTGCCCTATTCAGATTTCATAGATCGTCTTGCCCGGTGCAGATGCGTAATAACTGATTCAGGCGGGGTGCAGACCGAAGCAACTATACTTCAGACACCCTGTGTAACACTGAGAAAGAATACAGAATGGATTGAGACAATAACTGACGGTACTAATATTCTTGTCAAAGATATAAAAAATCTGAAAGGAGCAATCGAGAACTCATTAAATAAAAAAGATAAAATAAAATTACCTCCTCTGTGGGATGGAAATGTATCTTTGAGAATTTGGGATTCTTTAAAAAAATATTACAAACAAATTTTTCCTTATCCTAATTTATAGTAAATCTCCATGGTTTATCTTTATAATCTTCTGCATAATCTATATTCACCCTGGGTCCTCTGGCAATTTGACATAAATACCCATCATCTTCAATGTAGAGTTTTTTCCCGTTTATCAGATTATATCCATTCAGGGATAAATTAATTTTCATAGCAATACATAATTTCCCGGGACCATTAGTAAGATCCTTTAAATTGTTTTTTACATATCCTCTGTTTTTTTTCATAATTCCACTGCCTTCTACCGGTTCAATATCTCTGATAAGAACAGCTTCAGGACTTCCTTCTCTGCCTGCAACTATATTCAAACAGAAATACATACCATAGATCATATATATATATGCAAATCCACCACTTCTAAACATTACCTCTGTTCTTTTGGTTCTTCTGTTATTATATGCATGACATGCTTTATCCTGAGGTCCTACATATGCTTCGGTTTCAGTGATTCTTCCGACAAGTTTTATTCCATTGTATTTTCTTACAAGGAGTTTACCAATGAGCTCAGGAGCAATTTTTAAAGCTCCTCGGCGGTAAAATTTTTCTTTTAACATAATATATTTACTTTTATTTTTCTTTATAAAATTTTTAACTTTACCTCAAAACACAATATATTATCTATCTTCAAGAAACTTTTCCAATTAGAATGATAAAATAACATTTAAAGAAATATAAATACATGAACAATCCTAATTTAAAATTGATTCATATTTTGATATAAAGTAAAATAGTAATGGATAATTTTAATCAAGACTACAAATTATTAAAAGGAGGAGATATGAAAAAAATAATAATAATTTTGTTTATTTTCTTAGTTTCAATTTCCTGTTTATTCGGTCAATTTTTAAAATTTGCTGACTGGAATGAATATCCTGAATCTGTAATAGGTTATATGTCAGGTTGGGGTTATAAAATAGATGATCAGTTTGTAAATTCCGATGGAGAAAAAGTTTTATATTACTATGATATTGATATTAATTCTCTTGATGGTTTAACTTATAATATTTCCAATCTTTACTTTGTATTTGATGAAGATGAATTACTTTACTATGGTAAAATGGTTTTTAGTTACAATTTCAAACCGGGAAGAGATAATGACCTGCTGGAAAAAACTGTAATTGATATGACTGATCTCATCACCAGTGTATATGAAGGAAAATATGAAGAATTTGATTATGAAGTGGAATCGGTTTACGATTTCTATGTCTATTGGGCTTCACCAACTACAGAGATTCTTTTTACTCCTTTTGCCGATAGCGTAAATCACGGTTATTACGGTTTGAGAATTGAATTTCAAAGAAATTAAACAGTAACTTTGTTTAAATTAATTTTTTATTTAAAGTATATCCTTTTACTATTATTCTTAAATATATCAATTCACCTCTGAATACCACAAAATGTTTCTGAAACTACTTTCTTAGCTACAGACATTGCAATATTTGGACTCTCATGATTAACATGGTGGGTTATTTTAAGCTGGAAAAGTTGGTCAAAAAAATTGTTATTTACATTTTAAACAATAAATTGCTTAGAAAATGGATAAAGTTTCCTTGACATTAATATAAAATTTGATACATTAGCTAATGTAGTTAGCTAATAAATATGGAGAATTAATTATGTTACAGGTAAATATTCATGAAGCAAAAACAAATTTATCAAAATTAATCCAAAAAGTCTTAGATGGAGAAGAAGTTATTATCGCAAAAGGGAATAAACCAATTGTAAAATTACTTTTAATAGACAAATTAAAAGCTAAAAGAAAATTGGGTTCAGCAAAGGGAATGATAAATATTTCTTTAGATTTCGATGAACCTTTGG
>CBDUTX010000174.1:0-5370 GCA_965370235.1 uncultured Desulfuromonadaceae bacterium
TGATAAATGAATTAATTTCTGTGCATCCTTATGAAGAACCTGTTTATCATGTTATTGAAATTAAAAACATTTGATATAATATTTTTAAAAAAATCCTGTTAAAATCTATACAAAGATATAAGCATTAAAATATCTAAAAGCAGCAGGAGATAATGAAAAAATTTTCAATTTACTGTTTAATTTTTTTACTCACAGGTAATCTACTTTTCTCACAAAGTTACTCTGAAGATATAGATCAAATAATCAATAAAGCAGAGGAAGGGAATTCTTATTTTCAGGCAGTACTGGGCGAGATGTACAGAACCGGAGAAGGAGTAGAACAAAACAATGAACTTGCACTGAAATGGCTGGAAATGTCATTTGAACAGGGGAATGCACTTGCGTATTATAATCTCGGTATTATGTATTTGAATGGGCAGGGAGTATCCTCTGATAGGGAAAAAGCAATGGAATTTCTCAGACATTCTTATATCGGATTAATTGATATGGCAGAAGGCAGTAATCCTCGTGCTCAAGCTGCAATATTTATTCTATATTACTATGGTTACGGTGTTGAAGTTGATCAGGAAGAAGGAATTAAATGGTTAAACAAAGCTGCCGAGAAAGAATTTCCCAGAGCTATGTTCAGTCTGGCGAGGATATATTTTCATGGTTTTGGTGTTGAAATTGACTATGATGTCTCGAGATATTGGTTTGAAAAATTAGCAGAGACAGGTGATGAGCGGGCACAATATCAACTTGGAATATTCTATGCATTAGGATTGGGAGTAGAGGAGGATTTTGATCGAGCTGTTGATATCTTCAGTGAAATACAATATTCGAATGAAGCCTTTCTGGGTACGGAAGTTGAAGGAGATATAATAATAGAAGGTCTCCTTCCTCCAAAATACAGCCTTACAATTGAAGAAGGCAGTTGCGGTGAAACATGTATTTGGTCTTTAGATTTAAAAAAAAATTCAATATTGTCGAACTTGGCATATAAAATTAAGGAGGTTTTATGAATATAGCAAAAGCAGTAATTGCTTTTATTTTATTTGCTCTGATCTTTATTTTGTTTATACAGAATACTGAGACCATTCCGTTTAATTTTTTCTTCTGGGAATATTCCATGTCCCGTATTGTACTTCTGATACTTTCATTGATGATAGGTCTTATAATTGGGTATATTCTTGGAACTGTAAGAATAAAAAAGCAGGCAAGTAATAAAAAGACCTGATTTTTACATATTTTTTCATACTCTTACTGATAAAATTTTGGAGGTATATTATGGAAGAAAAGAAATATTCAGCAGAAGAATGTCATAAGAACTTTGCAGTAAACTTGTTCAACAAGACATGGGAAATTATTGATAAAGAAGAAAGAACTCAGGAAGAAATTGATTTGATGATTCATGCTGCTCATGCATCCCGATATCACTGGGGGGAGATTGGAAAACCAATTCATTTTGAAAGAGGTGAGTGGCAGATATCGAGGGTACATTCAATATTAAAAATGCCGGAATCTGCTCTATATCAGGCAAAAAGAAGTCTTGAAATTTGTAAGGAAAATGAGATCGGAGATTTTGATATCGCATTTGCTTATGAAGCTATGGCAAGAGCGTATAGCATTTTAGGTGATGATAAAGAATTTAAGATATATCATCTCCTCGCAGAAGAAGCCGGTAAGAAAATCGAGAAAAAAGAAGACAGGGAATATTTTTTCAGCGATTTAAAAACCATATCTTCTTAAAATAACGGGAGGTTATAATATGGTTATAGCACAGTTGACTATTTTCCCGACGGATAAAGGTGTCAGTGTGGGTAAATATGTTAAAAAAGCTGTAAAAGCTATCTATAATGCAGAAGTTAATTATCAACATGGAGCTATGTCAACTACATTTGAAGCAGAGAATATTGATAAGATATTTGAAGTAGTAAAAAAGGCAAGAGATATTCTATCTGACGAAGGATGCAGGAGAATTTATATAACTTTAACGATTGATGACAGGAAGGATAAAGAAGCTTCAATTGAAACAAAATTAAAAAGGATATCAAAATAGTATATGGAAAAATTCACTTCAGGTCTTTATACGGATTTCTATGAATTGACTATGGCACAGGGTTATCTCCTGAACTCTATGGAGGATAAAGATTCTGTTTTTGATCTTTATTTTCGAAGCAATCCATTTAATGGGGGTTATGCGGTTTTTGCAGGTCTTGAAGACGCAATAAAAGGTGTTATGAATTTCTCATATTCAACCGATGAAATTGAATACCTGAGAGAACTCGGATTCAAACCTGTATTTTTAAAATACCTTGAGCATTTTTCTTTCTCAGGATCGATTTATGCTTTCAGAGAAGGAGATATTGTATTTCAAGATGATATAATGCTCAGAGTTCAATCAAATATTATTGAAGCTCAACTTCTTGAATCTATACTTCTCAATATTATCAATTATCAGACTTTGACAGCTACAAAAGCACGAAGGATTATATTTGCTTCAGGAGGAAAATCCGTTGTTGATTTTGGTCTCAGGCGAGCACAGGGAAAAGCTTCTATGTCAGGTGCGCGAGCTTCTTTTATAGGTGGAGTTTCAGGTACTTCAAATACATTAGCTGCTAAAATATACGGAATTCCGGCAATAGGAACTCATGCTCACAGTTGGGTGCAGAGTTTTGATAATGAGCTGCAGGCATTTCGAAAGTATGTTGAGATCTATCCGGATAATTCGACACTTCTTGTTGACACGTATGATACATTAAAAAGCGGTTTACCTAATGCAATTATTGTTGCAAAGGAACTTGAGAGGGAAGGAAAGAAGTTAAATGCTATAAGATTGGATTCAGGTGACCTTGCATATTTTAGTAAGAAAGCGAGGAAATTGCTTGATGATGAGGGTTTACAATATGTTAAAATTATTGTTTCAAATCAATTGGATGAATATCTCGTTGATACTCTACTCGATCAGAACTCTCCTATTGATATGTTCGGCATAGGAACAAAGCTGATATGCTCTTATGACCAACCGGCTTTAGATGGTGTTTACAAAATAGCCCAATTTGATAACAAACCGACTTTGAAATTCTCTGAAAACATTGAGAAGATAAATAATCCGGGCAAGAAAAAAGTTGTAAGATTTCTTGATGAGAATGGTAAATTTCTTATTGACGGGCTCCTGCTTGATAATGAAAATGAAGATTGTATTACACTTCTCAGACATCCGGCAATACCTTTTAAGAAAATAAAAATCAAATTTGAGATGATAAGAGATAAAGTTTTTTATCCGATTGTAGAGAATGGAGAACTTGTCTACAAATTTCCGGAAATAAGAAATATACAGAGTTTTTCAGCAAAGAGATTTGAAATGCTTTCAGACAGTCAGAAAAGATTTACAAATCCTCATACTTATAGAGTAGGTGTAAGTAATGATCTTTATAAACTTAGAGAAGACTTAATAAAAAGGAGGAGTGAAAATTTCAACTGAAAAAGCTTTATTAATTGTTGATGTTCAGATAGATTTCTGTCCGGGCGGAGCTCTTGGTGTCGATGCAGGACATGAGATCGTTGATCGGATAAATTCTATTATGGGAAAATTTGATTTTGTTTTAGCTTCAGGCGACATGCATCCACCTGAGACAATTCACTTTACAAAGTGGCCTGTTCACTGTGTAAGGGGAACCGAGGGATCTAAATTCCATCCTGATCTTAAAACCGAGAATATTGAAATAATTCTGGAGAAAGGGACATCCGATAAGGATGACGGATACAGTGTTTTTGAAGCTACAAATAAAAATCTTGATGAACTGATAAAAGCAAAAAACATAAAAAAACTTTATATTGCAGGACTTGCAACAGATTACTGTGTTAAAGAAACTACTATCGATGCAATTAAAAGAGGTTATGAGGTTTATGTGCTTACAGACTGTATTAAAGCTGTGAATATAAATCCCGGAGATGGAGAAAAAGCACTTAATTTAATTGAAAAAATGGGAGCTAAACTGATAAATAGTAGTCAGATATTTACTGAAAGTTAATAAAATGGTTTTGGGAAACTTAATTTATCTTCGGTCATATCTAAAAAATTATAAATCAAATAAATAGTGACAGCGACTATTATTTAATTATTTCTAATGCCTGTGACAGGTCTTCGATCAAAAGTCCGGGATTTTCAAGTCCTATGTGTAATCTTATTACACTTATATTTTCTGATGCCTGAGTATCGGTAGCAGCTGCCGGTATTACAAGGCTTTCATATCCTCCCCAGCTCACTGCTTTTTTAAAATATTTCAATGCATCTGTAAAATGAATAATATCTTCAAGATTTTTTGTTCTCAGTTTAAAACTGAATAAACCTGAAGTTCCTTTCATCTGTTTTTTGGCAAGCTTATACTGTGGATGATCTGTATGAAACGGATAATAAATCTTTTCAACTTTTGATGACCGGGACAAAAAATCAATGACTTTCTCAGTTGTTCTCATGTGTTGTTCCATCCTTATAGGAAGAGTTCTCAAACCCCGCAGAAGCAGCCACGCATTAAAAGGGCTTGGTGTTGCGCCTTTTGTTATAAATTCAGTTTGAAAGATGTGAGATATGTTATCCTCAGTACCTACAAGTATTCCTCCGATAACATCACTGTGTCCGCTGATGTACTTACTGCATGAATGAACAACAAAATCCACACCATACTCGATTGGTGTTTGGAAGCAGGGAGTAGCCCAGGAATTATCAATTATTGTTGTGATATTATGTTTTTTGGCTAAAGATGCAACTGCTTTAATATCCTGCAAGAGAAAAGAAAAAGATGTAGGGCTTTCCAGAAAGAAAATCTTTGTATTGTCTTTGATTGCATTTTTCCATTCTTCGATTTCACATCCATCTATAAAAGTGACATCAATATTAAACTTCTTTAAATAATTTGAGAATAATTTATATGTCCAATTATAACATTCTTTTACACAGACGATATGATCATTACTTTTTAATAATCCCATTACTACTGCAGAGATTGCAGCAACACCTGATGAAAATAATAAAGCCCTTTCTCCTTTCTCCAGTGCAGCGATCTTCTGTTCGAGAACCTCGGTTGTCGGATTTTTCCCTCTTGTATAGATATGTGTTTTTTCTTTATGTTCAAGAGCTTTTTTTAACTCATCGAATGAAGAGAAGTAAAAATTTGATGTCTGATATATCTGGGGTGAAACCGGATTGAAAGAAAATTTATCTTCATAAAGACTATATATGATCTCAGATATATCTTTTTCATCCATAATGTTTTTACAATACCACAAAAATAAGAAATGTGAATATTATTTTTGATGATAATTATGGGTGTGGGTAACTCGAATTTATTATTTTTAATTTCTAACTTTTCAATGATATCTTGTTTTTTC
>CBDUTX010000175.1:0-5360 GCA_965370235.1 uncultured Desulfuromonadaceae bacterium
TCATAAGTGCCAAGAAATGCATAGTGTGAAATAAACTTAACTTCAGGGCATTTTTCTTTTACCTGCTCAAGCCATGTCCTTCCCAATTGTTCTCTCTCTTTAACTTTTTTTGATATTTCCGGGGGAAGTTTGGTCATTAAAATATAAGTCTGCATAAACACCTCCATTAATTTATCCTCATTTCATTCAATTAATATAAGCTTTATTAATTATTATAAATAAAAAATATTTATTTGTAAACAAAGTTCACTAATAGATTTAATTAAAAGTTAAATTGATAATCAATATCAGTAAACTGTGTCACTGCCTGAATTAAAAAGTGTATCCTCTATACTATCAGAAAAAATAGTATCGATTGATAAATTTGAATCTGATTGAATAATGTCTATACTGTCATCAATAATAACAGAATCATCCTCAACAGGTTCATATGTAAGAATTGGAATGAATACATCACTTTCTAATGTTTCTGGTATATGACCACTTTCTAATGCATCAAGATATTTTTGATTGGGTGATATTGTAGAAAAATAGTATTCCAATACAAGTTTTGCAATTGGAGCAGCAATTTTACCCCCTGGGGCTCCGGTGTTTTCAATAAATATCCCAATTACTATCTCAGGGTCATCAGCCGGTGCATAGGCAACAAACCATGAATGATCCTCTCCGGGATTTTCTGCGGTTCCTGTCTTTCCAGCTATATTGAGACCATATATATATGCTTCATGACCTGTACCATGCTGATCATTTACAGCAGAGATCATCGCATCCTGTACAAATCTCATTGAGGAATCAGAATATAATATAACTCTCTCTTTATTTATAACCGATCTATAAGTTATCCTTCCATCCTCTGTCACAATAGAATCTACTATATGAGGAGTTATTAAGTACCCACCGTTCGCTATCGAAGCGATAAACCTTACAATCTGTATGGGTGTTGCAAGAAATTCACCCTGCCCAACAGCAAGATTCACAACAACACCTTTTGGCCACTCTCCTTCTCCGTATTTCCTGTCATACCACAGACTATCAGGCAATAAACCCGAAGATTCCGGAGAAATATCTATTCCTGTTTTTTTCCCAAAACCAAATTTTTCAACCCATTCAATAAATTTATTAAATCCAATTCTAAGAGCAACTTGATAGAAAAATATATCACAGGAATATGTAATTGCTTCTTTTAATGTAATATGACCATGAGGTCCCCCGGAACACCTGTGTGGTCTTCCATCACCGAGATCAAGTGAACCTTCACATGGTTCAAGAGGTGGACCCGTATCCAATACTCCCTGCTCTATTACAATTAATGCAGTTAAAGGTTTTATGGTGGAAGCTGGAGGATAATTGCTTCCAATACACCTGTTCATGAGAGGGTGTCTGGGATTATTCAATATTGCTTGCCATAGTTCCTTACTGAGAACAAATGACAGACTGTCGGGAGGGAAAGTTGGTTTCGAAACCATTGCAAGAATTGATCCGTTTTTTACATTCATAATAATTCCACAGCAAGCTGGATACCATAGTACATTGTAAAGTCTTTGCTGCAGCCTTGAATCCAATGATGAGTAAATATCCGATCCTCTTTGAGGAAGTATCGGTTCTTTGCTCTGAAAAGGTCTGATAATTCTTCCGGAACGATCTACTTCTACATATTCATGACCTCTGGATCCTTTTAAATAACTATCATAATATCTTTCAATTCCCATTTTACCAATTAAATCACCAATAAAATAAAATGAGGTGTCCTTTCCCTGAAGTTCTTCGGAAGATATTTCGCCAAGATATCCAACTACATGAGCAGCAAACCTTCCTATGCCGTATACTCTCACAGGTTCAGCAATTATTTGAACACCGGGAAGATCGTCTCTATTCTCCTCGAGTTTGCTGACAATGAAAAGATCAACATCACGGGATATTTTAACCGGGTATGATGAATTGGTATCAACTTTCTCAAAAATATCTTCAGGTGTTACACTTAAATAAACAGCAAGTTTCGGAGCCAGACCCGGATATTTTTTTAAAAAATAAGGGTTAACAATTATTGTATATCCCGGTCTGTTCCATGCAAGTGGTTCACCATTTCTATCATAAATATTACCCCTTGCCGGTTCTATTTCTCTTATCTGAATACTTGTTCTCGATGATTTTTCACTCCAAAATGATCCCTCAACAATCTGTAGTTTAAATAACTGAATTAATATTATGAAGAATATTGATGAAAAAAAATAAAGATAATTCCTGATTCTTCTGTCAGTCAACTTTATTCAACTTTTTTTAACAATGATGAAAAAAACGCTGTATTTGTAAAAAGATAAAAAAGAGCAAAGAGAATGATAGCTCCAATAAATGTTGAATAAATAACACCGGGAAGGATTATTGAGAAAAATGGTTTCAGAATTGCTGTTCCTCCTCCCCGTGTTGTCAACCAAATAAAATTTGAATAAATAAAATTAAAAAGAAATAGAAACAATAATCTTGTTGTAATTTTTTCGATATACATCTCCATTGTCATATATCCTGCAGCAATACCCATAACAGAAAATATAATCATTCCTGAACCTATCAAATGCCTCGAGTAAAAATCCAGAATAAGTCCGGCAATAAATCCTGCCCAAAGACCAACTCTCCTTCCTGCATAAAAACTTGCAAAAAGCACAAAAGCAGTTGCCATTTGAGGAGATACTCCCTTGACCGAAAGTTTTGGAGCTAAAAAGAAATTAAATAATACTCCAATGAATCCAATTATCAGGGCGGTAACTACTCTCACCTGATAAATCCCTCATTATAGTATATATCTACTGTCATCTTCAGTTTCCATTATTTTTAGAAGTTTTTCCCTGACCATTTTTGCTGTAATTATCTTTTCACCCGGTTCTTCAGGAGCATCAAATAATATCTCTTCAAGAAGAGAACTCATAACTGTCTGTAACCTTCTCGCACCGATATTATCAGTTGTCTGATTCAACTGATAGGCGATTTTTGCCAGTTCATTTAAAGATTGATCTTCAAATTTCAATTGAACATTTTCAGGTTTTAACAGCTCCTGGTATTGTATTACAAGAGAGTTCTTCGGTTCTTTCAGAATTCTTAAAAGATCTCCTTCATCAAGATCGTTCAGCCTGACTCTTATGGGAAATCTTCCCTGAAGTTCAGGTATCATATCGCTTGGGCTGCATGCATTAAAAGCACCTGTAGCAATAAAAAGAATATGATCGGTTTTAACAGTTCCATAACGTGTCTGTACTGTAGTCCCTTCAATGATGGGAAGTAAATCCCTTTGAACACCTTCTCTTGAAACATCGGGACCACTTTTACTTTCATAACCTCTTTTACTCGTTATCTTGTCAATTTCATCAATAAAAACTATTCCCTGTTCCTCTGCTAAAGAACAAGCTTCTCTCTTAATGTCATGTTCTTCAACCAATACAGCAAGTTCTTCTTCGAACAATATATCAAGAGCTTCCTTAACACTTAATTTTTTTGTCTTTTTTCTTTTGGGAGCAATATTTCCTATCATCTCCTGGATATTAAATCCCATTTCTTCAACGCCGGCAGGTGAGAATACTTCGACAAATGGTCTGCCTGCTCTTGTGGTTACAGGTATATCAACTTCTCTTTCATCTAACAATCCTTTTAAAAGCATCTCTTTAAGATGTTCACGTGTATTATCAGAAGTCTGAGCATATTTTTTTGAGATCGGGAGTAAAATATTCAGTACCTTTTCCTCTGCTTTCTTGTGAGCTATTGGTCTAACACTGGATGAAATCTGCGCTCTTATCATATTTGCAGCTGAATGAACAAGATCTCTTATCATCGAACTGACATTTTTGCCAACATAACCAACTTCTGTGTATCTTGTAGCTTCATCTTTGATAAAAGGCGCATTTAACAATTTTGCAAGCCTTCTCGCTATTTCAGTTTTTCCAACTCCGGTTGGACCTATCATCAGTATATTCGCGGGAATAATATCATCTCTTAAATTTTTAGGAATACGTAATCGTCTCCATCTGTTTCTCACAGCAACAGCAACTGCTTTTTTAGCCTTATTCTGACCAATGATGTATTCATCTAAAAATTTTACTATTAATTTCGGTGTCAGTGATTGTTTTTTATTTTCAATTTTAGAATAATCCATATCTGTCACTTAAGTACCTCCACTTTAATATCCGAATTTGTATAAATACAGATCTCAGATGTTATTTCCAGTGCTGATCTTACAATTTGTTCAGGACGCATATCTGTATTTTTAACCAGAGCACGTGCTGCAGCAATTGCATAAGAAGAACCGGAACCTATTGCAATAATTCCATCATCGGGAGTAACAACATCTCCACTCCCTGATATCATAAGTGCAGTATCACGGTTTAAAGCAATAATCATTGCCTCGAGTCTTCTCAAAACTTTATCGCTTCTCCATTCCTTTGCAAGTGAAACAGCAGCCCGGGAAAGCTGTGTAGGATATTCTTTTAAATACTTTTCAAATCTGTCAAATAATGCAAATGCATCTGCAACAGCCCCTGCAAAACCAACTATAACTTTACCATCAGCCATCAATCTCAGCTTATTTGCAGATGACTTTATCACTGTGTTACCAAATGTAACCTGTCCGTCACCACCAAGAGCAGCAACTCCATCTTTCACTACTCCAATGATTGTTGTTCCGTGAAATGTTTTGTTCACCTGTATACTCCATAATTAGGGGGTTCTTCAGTTATGATAATATCATGTGGATGACTTTCTCTAATACCAGATGAAGTGATTTTTACAAATACTGCATTTTTCTGAAGAGACTTGATATCCTCTACTCCACAATATCCCATCCCCGCTTTTAAACCACCTGTTAGTTGAAATATTACTTCACTTACACTTCCTCTATAAGGAACTCTGGCTACAACACCTTCCGGAACTAATTTAGGAGCACCTTCCTGAAAATATCTGTCTGCACTCCCTTCTTTCATTGCCTGAACCGATCCCATAGCCCTGTATACTTTAAACCTTCTACCTTCAAGAAATGCTATTTCTCCCGGACTTTCGTCTGTACCGGCAAGCAAACTTCCAATCATAACTGAATTCGAGCCTGCAGCTATTGCTTTAACGAGATCTCCGGAATATTTGATACCACCATCGGCGATTACAGGTATATCATATTTATTAGCTACTTCAACAACATCCATAATAGCAGAAAATTGAGGTATTCCCACGCCGGCAATTACTCTAGTTGTACAAATAGATCCGGGACCAATTCCGACTTTCAAACTATCAACTCCGGATTTAATTAAATCTTCTGCAGCTGTCTTTGTTGCTATATTTCCAGCAATAAGTGGTATTTCAGGTTTATATTTTTTCCAAATACCTCC
>CBDUTX010000176.1:0-5358 GCA_965370235.1 uncultured Desulfuromonadaceae bacterium
AAAAAAATTAATAATATTAATATTATTGACAATATTATTAATTATATCACTATATTATAGTAATATTATTAATATATCTGTTTAATTCATAAATTTAAAAAATCTCTTGCAAAATTAAATTAATTTGGGTATCTTGTTTTGAATTTAAAATAACAACAGGAAAACAATGAAAAAATATATTCTGGTATTTTTACTTCTTCTATTGGTCTTGTCTGTTTCATATTATCCTACTTTTTCAAATAATTTTGTATATGACGATAATGAATTAATATTGAAAAACCAATATGTTCAGAATAAAGAATGGTCTGAGATATGGAGTAATGATTACTGGGAATCCACAAGAGGTGAATCTCCTTATTACAGACCTCTTGTCATATCTTCTTTTGCTTTCGAGCACATGTTCTATGGAGATAATCCATTTGGTTATCATATTGATAATTTGATTTTGCATTTCATGGTTGTAATCCTTCTTTTTTTTCTTGCAAGAAAAATTATTTCATCTTTCCTTAAAGACAAGAAAAAAATTTTTATAACATCAGTTCTTGCAGCATTTATATATGCACTTCATCCTGCTAATTCTCAATCAGTTTACTGGATTGCAGCAAGAGGAGATATTTTTATAACTATAGGAATACTCTCCGGAATGCTCTTTACAACATCAAGTAAAAAGATATCTGTTTTAGGCTTGATACTTTCTTCTTTTTTGTCTTTTTTTAGTAAAGAGACAGGAATTCTCTTTTTAATTCTCATTCCTCTGTACTATATATTTTTCTCAGTCGAGCGGAAGAATAAATCCTGGAAACAATTAATCCCCAATTTAATTCCAATTATTTTTGTATTCATTATCTACATTTTTCTGAGATTTCAGTTCGTAAAACTATCTCCATTTTTAAGTGTTGATGAGAGTTTCTGGCAAAATTCTGACGGATTATTAGTCAGGATACTTTCTATTCCCTCTATATGGAGTTTTTATATTCTCAGAACTTTTTTTCCATATTATCTGAATTTTGAATCAGGCATTCATCTCTTTTACTCTTTTTCTGACTGGCAATTCATACTTGGTTCAATAGTTCTTCTTTCATCCATAGTTTTTGTAATAGCTTATAAAAATAATAAATTATTTCTCTGGACTTTCTCCTTCTGGACAATATGTTTACTTCCTGTTCTAAATATTTTTCCTGCATTTGAATCAGGTATGGAACATTATCTTTATCTTCCTTTAACATCGATATCAATTTTACTCGCCTATATTTTAACAAGGACTAAATATTTATATATCTGTACAATTTTTATTCTTATGACATTCATACCGGTAATTTTTTCAAGAGGATATATCTGGAGAGATGATTACTCCCTCTGGTCAGATGCAGTTTCCAAAACTGGTATTCATTGCCGACAGGGATGGACAAGAGCAAGATTTAATCTCGCTTCTTTTTATTTTGACAGCGCAAAAGAAAGTGAAAATACAGAGGTTAATCTTCAAAATGCAATAGGTCTGTACAATGAAATAGAGAGATTCTATCCTGATTATGGCGGTGTTTATATTGCACTTGGAGATATAAAGACTTTTAAAGGTTTTTACACCGAAGCTGAATATTATTACAGAAAAGCAATTGAGAGATATCCCAACAATCACATTCTATATAATAAATACGGCATTGCCCTCGCAAGTTCAGAAAAATTTGATCAGGCTGAAATGCAATTTGAAAAAGCAATTAAGATCAAATCAGACTACACAGATGCTTTTGTAAACCTTGCACATATGTATCTTATCAGAGGAGATATCGACTCAGCAGAAAGAATATTGATTTCTATAAAAAATATACAGGAAAATATTGAATTGAATTTAAATTCCCTGATTATATCTGTTGATATATTGAAGGGAAGAGATATAAGAGGAGATTATGATGAAAAAATCCAGGCTGTTGATATCCTATCTCAGGGAAAGTTCTATGATGCGAAACTGGAACTTCTCAGTCAAATGTTTAATGAAGATCCCGGAGATTCGAATATTTTTTACACAATATGTCTGACAAACCTCACTGAATTAAAAGATCTGCGAACTGCATTCTATATGCTTCAGGTTGGTACAAAAGATTTTCCCGGTGACACAAGGTTTTTAAGAGAACTTGCTGTCTTCTATATACTGCATAACGACAGTGCAAGAGCATCAAATCTTTTTAAAAAAATCATCGAAATTCAACCGGATCATCCTGAAGTTGATCAGATGAATAATTATATAATAAATTTTGAAAGCAGTTATTGATTACATTGTACATTAACAAAGACTTAGTTCATTTATATTCCTGGAATAAATATTCCTCTTTCTCCGTTATTTTCAAATATAATAGGATTTTCCACTCCTGTTATATATGGATATTTACTGATAGTATTTACCCATTCAATCCTATTGTGGACTCCATTTGAATCATGGACAGGATGAGGTTGGAAATGCATGTCATATATAGGTAAAATTATAACCGAATCAATTTCAAGTTCCGGTGAAAGGTAAATTTTTGTGTAGAGACCAAAATCTTTTTTATTTAATCCGCCTTCAACACTTGCCATATTTCTTGCACCTAGCATGAGAAAATTCCCCAGGCTGTAAAAAGAAAGTTTACCATTAACTAATTCAACAGCCTGTGCAATATGAGGATGATTGCCAAGAACTAAATCCACATCATAATCCTCTATCGCCCTTCTTGCTATATCTAACTGATAAGCCTGGACATAGGGATTTCGCTCCTGACCTCTGTGCATTGCAAGAATTCTGTAGTCTGTTTCTGCATCTCTAAGTTTTTCTGCAATAATTTCAAAGTAATTCGGTGTTGCTACTCCCGGTCTGGTACTTGAAGCAGGTAATCCTGAAAAACCTATACTTGAAAATGCAATTCTATAACCATTCACTTCTATAATAACCGGATCGGTAGCACTTTCAAGATCCACTCCAGCTCCGGCAAAAACGACATTATATTCTTGGGCAATTATATTTAAATTCGTTAAAGTTCTTCTAACTCCTTCCCTTCCGTAATCTTCCATGTGGTTGTTAGCAAGGCTGAATAGATTAAAACCAATATCACAGAGATGCTGGAAACCATTAGGATGCATTCTGAAGCAGTAACTTTTATCTGTATTATTTAGAGAATTGTCTGAAAGAACTGCTGTTTCAAGATTGCAGTAATTAAGATCACCATCAATAAGATCTGTTATACCTTCTGAATAATGTGAAAAAGGAAATACTCCCCTACCGGAAACACCTCCTTGAGAATCTATATAAGTTTTAGATGTTGAAAAGTTAACATCCCCAACTGCTGTTATCACCAATCCTTTCCTGTAATTCAGATCAACTGTATTCAAGCTGTCATCGGTATTGATATCTAAACCGAAATCAGGAATGAACAAACCCTGTTGAAAAGTCAGAGAAGATAATATTAAATAAATCATAAACATTTTGATATACTCCTTAAGAAATATTTAAAAAAGATATTATGTTTTATTATCTATAAAGTCAATAAAGTGAAGGATGCAGATCATTATGTCAGATATACTCAGTAGACTTTTTCCTTATTTTGCAGCATTTGCACTTGGAATAATTGCAAGGAAAGCCGGAGTAATTTCTTTTAAGGAAGGGAAGAGCCTGCTGAAGCTGATATTTTACATACTGACACCATGCCTTATCTTAAAGATCATACCTGAGATAGAAATAACAAAAAAACAATTGTTTCTTCCAATTATTGCTATTTCCATACTTCTCTTTGAATTTCTGATCTCAACTATCATTGCAAGGAAATTAACAACTGATAAGAAAAAACAAGGAGTGATCATTCTTGCATCCTCGATAATGAATACAGGTTTAATGCTTCCTTTTGTATATGAATTTGCAGGTGATTCGGGGGTTGGCAACCTTTTTATTTTCGATCTTGGCAATATGGTTGTCGTTGTAACTTTTCTTTACATAATTGCAGCCCTATACAGTTCCAAATCTGTCGGGAATTCCTTCAAAAGCCTGTTTCTGTCACCTCCTGTCTGGGCGCTTGTTCTCGGTTATATATTAAATTTTCTTAACCTTCATTTCCCTCCCTATGTAAATTCCTTTCTGGACTTTACAGGCAGTACAACATTTCCGATGATATTGATAGCCCTCGGATCTCTTCTTGAATTCAGGACAGATGATATTAAATTGATAATTGCTCCGATTTTTCTCAGAATGATAATAGGATTTTCAATTGGTATTACTGTAGTGACATTATTCAAACTTCAGGACAGTTTCAAACTTATAGTAATACTGGCTTCTTCTTCTCCCTGCGGTTTCAATACAGTTATCTTCTCTTCAATTCATGGACTGAACACAAAAAATGCTGCTACGACAGTTTCTGTTTCATTGATATTAAGTTTCATAACAATACCGATTTTATTGTATTTTTTTATGTAAAATTAATCAATGATTACTAAAGAGAATATAAGTTTTAGAATAAATAATTCTTAAAACAACAAATCACACAAATATCATGAATGTAAAAAGAAGATTTTTTTAAAAGAAAAAACTATAAAATAATTGTTGCTTGCTATGAGGATTACAATTTATTCGATTTATAATTCTTTTCTTAGAACACAATTATCTTTTAAAAGTTTAAAACAAATGGAATTACATGTTATACAAAAATAATAGAATAAATAAAATATAATGATATAATTAATATATGATAACAGAAATAGAAAAAAAAACTATCTGTCAAATCGCAAAAAAATATCATATCAAAAAAGTCTTGCTTTTCGGCTCTTGTATTATACCAAATAAAAAAAGTAATGATATTGATATTGCTATTGATGGTATATCTGAGCAGGATTTTTTTAAATTCTATGGTGATCTCTTGTTTTCATTATCCAAGCCGGTTGATGTAATTGACCTTTTTGGCACTTCTAAATTCATCAGCCTTATTAAAAAAGAAGGAATTATTCTCTATGGCTGATTATAAACTGCGTATAGAAGCAGAATATGAAGCCATAGAAAAAACATTGTCTTACATACCTAATAAACCATTATCTGAACTTTCTGAATTAGAACTTGCTGGAGTTGCTGCATTATTACATAATTTTTATAATGGCATTGAAAATATTTTAAAACAAATACTTCAAACTAAAAACATATCGATACCTGAAGGGGCATCCTGGCATAAAGATCTATTGTTTACAGCTATAAACAGACAATTTATTTCTGAATCTCTTGGAAATAATCTTAAAAGTTTTCTAGCCTTCAGGCATTTTTTCAGTCATGCATATGCTTTAGACCTCCATTCCAATCGAATGCTTCCACTTGTAAATGAAACTAATATCATTTTTATAAAATTTAAAACTGAA
>CBDUTX010000177.1:0-5339 GCA_965370235.1 uncultured Desulfuromonadaceae bacterium
TGGTAAAAATTCTTATATTGGGTGGGGATGTGTATTATTCATTGATAACGGGTATAGTTACTTCACCTGCTGGCATGAAATAAACCCTATTGTCTTTCAGATAATTTTCATCAATTACATCGGAAATTTTACTTATTTTTTTCATGAAACATTTTTTGCAGATATTCTCATTGAGATCTGTCAGGGCATAAATTGTATTATCTTTAGCAATCTTTGCCATATAATGAGATTTATGATATCCGAATTTATAATTATCTTTAACAAAATCAATTACGTTTTCTGGTTTTGAAAAAGAAGACAGAAGTTTAAAATATGAAATATCACCAACACCACTTGAACAAGATGAAATAAAAATGATTTTTCCGTTTTGTCTAACACCCAATGATGCATGAATCAAAGCTTTTTGTGCTTGATACAGTGTATTTGAAAAGGGTTCGTTGACATTTACAATAACAAGATCAGCTTTTTTATTGATTTTAACTGAAAAAAGCTTTTTTGAAAGTTTAACCCCTTCATTGAAAGATTCCCGAATATTTCCGGTAAATATATCGAAGACAATTCCTTCATAGTATATGATCTGGATGCTGTAAACAGGTTTATGTATCATTTCGATAACTTCATCCATATCCTCATGAACTGGATTTCCATTTAATTTCATCGGACCTGATCTGTAATCAAGAGCAAAAGAGTGATTTTTTTCAATTGAATCAAAAGAAGCAATACCGGGGAGAAATGATTTTCGTCCTCCTGTAAAGCCGGCGAAGTAATGAGGTTCAATTGAATTTATTGTCACAACCGCTTGAAACTTATTTAAGATATTATTTATAAAAATCCTGTTATTGAAAGAGGTTTTACCAATATATATCAATCTGCTTTTATTTCTGCAGTCATGAATAAAAATATTTTTTGGTTCGAATGATCCTATTATATTTTTTATCTTTCCATTATTTGAAATTATATGTGTTCCTGTAGCAATTAAGATCGAAGATTTTTTATGTAATTTTGTTGCATATTGTTTTAATTTATCGAGAATTAATCCAGTTGGAGTTGTTCTCTCCGTATCATTGATTATTATCAGTATATTATTGAATTTAGCTGCAAAATCAGAAAAATTTTGTAATTTATCTGACCATGAGTCATTTATTTTGATATTTTTGATTTCAGGTTTTATCAGTGTTGTAAATTTCATAATTGAATTATCAAGCATATTAATTATCTACTTTTCTTATCAATCCACCTTCAAATCTCTCTATCAAGCCATTAACTTCCATTTCAGATAATTTTGAAATAATCACTTCGGGTTTTTCATCTAATTTTTCAATTAATAATGAAAAAGGAACAGGATTTTCAAGAATATTTATGATATTTATTTGCAGATGATTTGAAATGTTTTTTTTCGGAGTGTTCTTTTTTATGTTAAAATACTCAAGTATTTCTTCTTTTCTCCTAAAATATCTGCAACCATCTTCTATCAACATTTCTGATAGTTCATTTCGAGGATAATTATTATTTTTCCAAACTAGGATTTCCTTGCCAATATCAGCAGCTTGTTTAATCAGACTTATTGTTCCGCTCTTTTTAGTTCCTTCGATAAATATAATTACATCTGCTAAATATGCAGTAAAACAATTTGAAGTCTTAAAATTGGTAAGAAATATTCTTTTTCTTTTTTCTGTCGGAGGAAATATCCAAATTATAGTTCCTTTTTTCGTTATAGAATCAATGAATACATCATTATATAGAGGGTAATAGAAACCAGCATTTGAAGGTTGAATTATAATATTTCCTCCTCTTGCTTTTAATGCTTGTTTTTGAGCAGAAATAGAAATTCCTCTTGACAGATCTGATATAATATTAATACCTGAAAGAGAAAGACTATATCCAAGGCTTGCTGAAATTGTTTTGCCCTGATGTGAGGAATTTCTCGTTCCAACAATAGCAACTTTTAATGAATTATTTTCAAGTTCTCTTCCTTTTGCAAAAAATATTGGGTAAGGATGCAAGTATTCGGGATGCTCCGAATCTTTTATTGATATTATTCTGATTCCCTTGTTATTTAATTTATTGTACAGTGAAATGGAATTATCTGGATGAGAATAGAAATACGTTGATGAGTTTTTTAATGTAATATTTTTTAGAACATTTTTCCATTCTCTATCGCTGTATATTTTTTTTAAACATCTGATGTCCATTTAGACCATTGTCATTCAGTATCATTTAAGTAGCTCTGTACTTCTTCATAAAGATCTTCATGATTCTTTTCAAGCCATGTTAATAAATGTTCAATGTAAGATGGTTCACTAATGGCAATGTATTCTTCTGCAAATTTCTTTGTGTCCTTTTGAATAATTAAACAAATTGCGCGATCAGCTTCTTCTCTGAGAGTTCTGTTCTCATCTGCTAAATAAGGATAAATCTGATATACAGTATGAGGAATTCCGATTAATCCAAGTGCCAGACAAGATGCTGCCTTAACATACCAAATTCCACTTTTAATTGTTTCAAAAAGATAAGGAATAGCATCTTCTCCTTTTTTACTCAGGGCTTCAGCTGCTGTTTTCCTGACATTCCAGCTCTCATCTGTAAGGGCATCTACAAGTGATTTCATTGCAGCTTTACTATCTCCCTGTGCATGCATAAGAACATATTCAATTCTGTTCAATAAGTTGTCAGATTTCAGTTCCCCGCCTGTTCCAGATAATGATTGATCGATATATGATTTTTCCTCAGGCATTAATAATAGCCCCCTTTCCAATTATATCTAATAATATTTTTTTTAATTGTTCTTTAAGTTTATCAATATTAATATTTTTTAAAGCTGAAATAAGTATAACATCCTCTTGAAAATTTTCATCAGGTATTTCATCTACAAGATCAATTTTATTTAAAGCTATTAATTTTCTTTTGTTGTATAAACTTCGATCATATTCTTTGATTTCATTTATTAAAGTCCGATAATCTTTATAAAGGTTATCACTGCTTGCATCTAAAACAAACAAAAGAATCCTTGTTCTTGATATATGCCTTAAGAAGTCAAAACCGAGTCCCTTTCCTTTATGGGCATTTTCAACAATACCGGGTATATCAGCAAAACTAATTTTTATTCCGTCGATATCTTCATGAATTCCGACATTAGGAATTAAAGTTGTAAAAGGATAATCAGCAATTTTTGGTTTGGCATTTGAAAGAGCTGAAAGAAGGGTAGATTTTCCAGCATTTGGGAAACCGACAAAACCGACATCAGCTATTATTTTTAACTCAAGATCAATAATTTGTTTATAACCATGTGTGCCTTTAGTTGCTTTTTGAGGAACGCGGTTTACTGAAGATTTGAAATGTACATTGCCCTTTCCTCCCTTACCTCCTTGTAGAATAACAAATCTATCATCCGGATTGACAATATCTTCAAGTACATCTTTACTTTCATTGTCAATGACAAGTGTACCGAGGGGAAGTTCGATAATGATATCTTTTCCTTTTGCTCCATATTTCTTTTTCCCTTTCCCATTTTCTCCATTAGCAGCATTATATATTTGTTTTCTCGGTAGATCCCTTAATGTGCTCATTTGAGAATTAGCTTTTAATATTACATTTCCCCCATCCCCTCCATCTCCTCCATCAGGTCCGCCCTTTGGCACATATTTTTCTCTTCTGAAGCTTACAATACCATTACCCCCCGATCCGCTCTGTATTGTAATAGTTGCTCTGTCAATGAAATACATATTAATTCAGTTAAAAAATTTATTAAAGGGTTTTTAAATCTGAAAGGCTCTTATGCAATCTTTCAATGCCTTTTTGTAATTCCTTCTCTGATGCAGCATATGATATCCTGACTGAATTGTCATCTCCAAATGCTATACCGGGAATAATTGCCAGGAGATTATTATCCAATAAATAATCAGTCATCTCCAGGCTGGAAGTAATCTTAAAATCTTTAAAATATTTAAAATAATATTTTGAAATATCAATCCAGGCGAAAAAAGCTCCTTCAATCGGAGCTGTATTAATTTCAGGAATATTTTTAAGAAGATTTTTTACAATATTCATACGTTTTTCATATTTATTTCTCATCTCATCAACACAATCCTGAGATCCGGTTAGTGCTTCCAATGCTGCCTTCTGGGCTACAGAACAGGCACATGAAGTTGTATGTGACTGGATTTTGACAGCATTGTTTACTATATTTTCTTCTGCAACCAGCCAACCCACTCTCCAACCGGTCATAGCATAAGTTTTGGAAACTCCGTTTACAATAATAGTTCTATTTCTGGATTCATCAGAAAAAGAAGATATTGAATTATGTTTGAGACCATTAAAAATAATTCTGTCATATATTTCGTCTGATATAATTAAAATATTCTTGAATGGCTCTATAACATTCCAGATTCTTTCAAGGTGTTCTCTACTGTAAACATTACCGACAGGATTGGAAGGTGAATTTATCAAAATTAACTTTGTTTTATCAGTGATAGCTTCTTTCAATCTCTCAGGATCTATAAGATAATCTGTGTCTTTTGTTTCAATATAAACAGGTTTCGCTTTTGCAAGTAATGTAAGATATGGATAACTGACCCAATAAGGTTTTGGTATAATGATTTCATCTCCTGCATTACATGTCGCCATCATAGAATTAAAAATTGCATGTTTACAGCCATTTGTGATTGCAACATTTTTAAAATTATAATCAACTCCTGTAATTTTTTGTGTTGTTCTCGCAACTGCATTTCTGAGCTCTTTAATACCTGACGATGGTAAATACCTTGTATAACCTTCATCAATTGCTTTTTTCCCAGCTTCACGTATATGCAGTGGAGTATCAAAATCAGGTTCTCCGGCAGTAAGATTAACAACATCTAAACCTACTTTTTTCATCTCTTTAGCTTTTGAGGAAAGTTTAATTGTAATAGATGGTTCAATTTTATCTATTAATTGTGAAAGTTCCATTTCATTCTCCTTTATTCTTTTTTTTGTAGATATCCTGCAGGGCTTTTGATACTGCTGGAGGAACCCATTTGCTGACATCTCCTCCAAATGAAGATATTTGTTTTACCATTGTCGAGCTCAAATATATAAGATCTTCCTTGGGTGTTAGAAAAATTGTTTCAATATTCTCATTCAATTTTCTGTTCATCAATGCAAGTGAAAGTTCATATTCAAAGTCGGAAACAGCTCTCAAACCCCTGATAATGATAGAAATTCCAGTATTTCCAACATAATTAGCTAACAACCCATTATAAGCTTCTATTTTTATATTCTTTATATTTTTTAATGATTCTTTAAGAAAATATACTCTTTCTTCTGATGAAAATACTGGTTTTTTTGTAGGATGAGATGCTACA
>CBDUTX010000178.1:0-5315 GCA_965370235.1 uncultured Desulfuromonadaceae bacterium
CAAAACCTTAAAAAAAAAAACCAATTAAAAACATCAAGAGTAACAAATAAAAAACTAACTGCATCCAGAAAGAGGAGAATAAGTCTGTAGTATAAGAACAAAAAAAAAATAGAGAGAAATATATATGAAATGACTAATAAATAAAGGGATGCAGGCTAAAAACAGCAAAATCTGACGTTAGTCAGAATTAGAAAATACGAAAGATTGTCAAGTAAGTTGAGCAAAATACTTGACTGTTTTTAAAAAATGAATTATATTTGCAGTATGAATATTGCAAAAGAAATAGAAAAAATAATTGAAAAATTTAACAATGGTAATATATTTACTTACAGAGACCTTGCAATAAAAAAAGAAGAATATCCAGCCGCTTCAAAAACAATTGAACGACTAATAAAAAAAGGGATAATCAAAAGAATTTCAACAGGAGTTTTCTATAAACCGAAACAAACTGTCTTCGGAGAAATAAAACCCGATGAAGAAAAAATTATCACCCCTTACCTGTTTAAAAACGGAAAAAGAATTGCCTACATAACAGGATTGTTGCTTTATAATAAAATGGGACTAACAACCCAAATCTCAAAAGAAATAAGCATTGCAAGTCGTGAAAAACGAATTTACATATCGAAAGGAAATATTAAAGCAACAGCAGTAAAAAGTTATGTTGAAGTAACAGGAAAAAACTATAAACTTCTTGAAATTCTTGATGCTTTGAAAGATTTTATAAAGATACCAGATTTAGGTAAAAAATCAGCAATTACAATTTTGACAAATAAGATACTTGAACTAAACAATAAACAAGTAAAAGAACTGATTAAAATTGCACTTTCGTATCCGCCAAGAGTTAGATCATTTCTCGGAGCACTATTGGAAAATATAGATAAAAATATTAATACCACAAGCTTGGAAGATAGTCTCAATCCGTTATCTGAATATAAACTCGGAGTTTCAAAAGAAATTTTATCAACAGTTGAAAAATGGAATATTAAATGAATTTACATGAGAACAAAGAGCTTTTTAGGGACGCAATTATTGCAACTTCGCAGTTAAAAGGAATTGCAGAAATCTATGTTGAGAAAGATTATTGGATTACACTTGCTTTGTATTCCATTTTTTCAAGGGAAATAGGAAAATCTTGTATTTTCAAAGGCGGAACAGCATTATCAAAGTGCAATCAATTAATAGACAGATTCTCAGAAGACATTGATATTGTTTTGTTAAAGCAAGGCGATGAAAGCAGTAATCAGTTGAAAAATAAATTAAAGAAGGTTACAAAAGTGGTTGGAGAAATTATTCCTGAAATTGAGATTAAAGGAATAACCAACAAAAAAGGAATGATAAGAAAAACCGCTCATAATTATCCGAAAATTTTTGTAGGACTGTTTGGACAAATAAGAGATAATTTAATAATTGAAGCTACCTGGCTTGGCAGTTTTGAGCCTTTTCAAAAAGGAAAAGTAAGCTCGCTGATTTATGAAATGATTATAGAAACAAATCAACAGAAAATTGCCGATGAATACGGACTAAACCCTTTTGAAGTAAATGTTTTAAGCCCCAAAAGAACATTTTGCGAAAAAATTATGAGTTTGGTTCGTTTTTCATATACAAACGACCCGATAGGAGATTTGAATAATAAAATCAGACATATTTACGACCTTAATCAAATGTTGAAGAACAAAGAGATTGAAGAATTTTTTAATGCAAAAGAATTCGGTGAGTTATTACTAAAAGTTGCAAATGATGATATGTTGAGTTTTAAAAGAGGTAACGAATGGTTACAAAATCATCCAATTGAAGCTATGATTTTCAAGGAAAGGAAAAATGTATGGGATAAATTAAAAACAACTTATTTTTCAACCTTTAACAAATTAGTTTATGGAGAATTACCAGGTGATTTTGAAATACTGGAAACATTGAAAGTATTGACAGAAAGAATGAGAAATATTAAATGGAGAATAGAATAACGAATGCCAAACGCTTTTTATACCAACCGTTCAGATGCCATCGCTTTGCTCTGCGTCTGAACGAGCGGAGGCTAATGCCATATGTTCTCCTTGTCGCAAAGCGACAGCGTCGAACATTGGCTAAAGCTCAATGGTTCTTCCAAAGCCTACCAGCTTTGTCATTATATAAAATTGCTTCGGGTTGCCTTAAAGAAACATTTATAATATTCTCTAATTAATCAATATTTATGACAGATAAAACTAATGTAGTCGCAAAAACAATCAAGACTTATAATGAACTTGCAGAAGATTATTTCAAGGCTCATTTTGATATAAATGAGATTAAGTATATTGTAGATTTTTTCATTCAAAATTTGAAAGGGCAAAAAATTTTGGATATTGGCTGTGGTCCAGGTAGGGACGCAAAGTATTTTTCTGAACATAATTTTGAAATTACTGGAATTGATTTAACTTCTAATTTTGTAAAAATGGCTTCTCAAAATGTGCCAAATGCTAAGTTTATGCATATGGATATGAGAAATCTTGATTTTCCAGAAAATACTTTTGATGGCATTTGGGCTTGCGCTTCATTTTTACATGTCCCAAAAGAAGATGCGAAAAATACTTTGCTTGGATTCAGAAAAATACTGAAAACTGCTGGACTCATATCTCTCTCCGTTAAACAGGGAACTGAAGAAAAATTTGTCGAGAAAGATGAATACAAAGGAAAGACAAAATTTTTTGCCTTCTATACTCAAGATGAATTCAAAAATCTAATTGAGTCTTGTAATTTTAAAATTCTAAAAGTCTTGATTAATGAGAAGAAAGATACATGGATAAATGTTTTTGCGACTAAAGAATAGACGGCGACCCCTACACAACTTGCTCATTATCGTTCGCACCCCGCTGCGCTTTCACTCAACTTCGTTTTATTAGGGCTATATAACATGGCTTAAACGGAAAATGTCTTAGCATGGCATTTTCACAAATTGCTCCATACAGTTGCAACTTCGCTTTCGGACAGGTCTCGACCTGTCCCTACATAGTGATTAATCTATTCCCCCAGTGATGTATTTTTTATGTATCCTTAATATTCATCTATGATGATCACAAAAACCGGTAAAATTATCTACAGGGCAGATGATTTTATCATTCCTGTTAATCTGATGGGCTGTGAGGGGAATCCTGTTGATCTTGTAAATCCTATCATATATTCTTATTGGTTGGGTTGGGTGTTTATTACATTGAATTTAACTTCAAAAATCTTCAATCTTCAATCGTTAATCGATATTCATCCGACTTCGTTAAAACTACGTCGTGACTAGATTCTTCTGGGTGTGGTAGGGAATTGATCATTGTTTATTGTTTTTATCTTTGTTAATCATAAAACTGATAAAGTTTTTTGCGAAGCAAAAGATTTAATCATCATTATATTATCTGTGTTCTATTCTTCTGGGAGTGATAGGGAATTGATCATTGTTTATTGCTCATTGCTAATTGTTTAAATCTGTGTTTCTCTGTGTTTTTCCAGCTTCGCCACAACTTCTCTCTCACTTCGTTCTCGGACAGGTCCCGACCTGTCCCTACAGGGAAGGGATGACCTGAACTGAAGTTCAGTTTGCCTCCCCACTCTCTGTGTGTAATGCTTTGCAATTTGTTGTTAAATATATTTGCGGAGGTGATGGGATATTATCTTCTGAAATCTAAAATCGTTAATCGTTGTTCGGTGTTCAATTTTTATATTGGTTGGGATGGGCTCTGTGGTCGGACTTCGCCACAACTTCTCTCTCACTTCGTTCTCGGACAGGTCCCGACCTGTCCCTACATATATTGTTCTTTGTTTTATTTATGTTAATCATAAAACTGATAAAGTTTTTTGCGAAGCAAAAGATTTTATCATTCCTGTTAATCTGATGGGCTATGAGGGGAATCCTGTTGATCCTGTAAATCCTGTCAAATATTCTTATTGGTGGAGCTGGGGAGAACCCAGCTCCGAAGTTTATTTAAAGTTTTTCTTCAATTAAATCGATAAGGTCTTCGAGAATATTTCCAGTTCCGGTTATTATTATTATACCCTCAGCTTCAGTTCCTTCAATCTTACTTGCCGAGATGAAAGATTTAAGAAAATCTATATTTAATTTTGGCAAGAACATTTTAAGAGAAGGAGCTATTGCTTCAATATCCATATACATCAGGAAAGGATATTCATCGGGATTTGAAATTCCTGCTTCTTCATAAATATCAGCCATTGAGGGATCATCTCCCGTAATGCTTTCCATATTCATCAGAAAGATTGCCTGATCATCTTCCACTTCAAGGACAATTTTATTGTTACCTTCGGTCATTGTATATGTATTCCCTGAAACCTGTAATTTTCCTTCTGTTGCTGCCATGGCAATTATCATAATTTTATCAAAAGTGGTTTTATCCTGAATTCCAACAACACCTCCTATCTTAGGGAGCATGAAGTTGAAGTCTGCAAGTATTAATTGCATATCACCGCGTAACATTCCCCAGAATTCATCCTCGGTTAACCCGATTTCGGAAAAATCAACATCTTCTTTTTCCATAAAAGGAGACATGAAGTTTTTCATCGCTTCCATATTCAGTATCAGTCTGAAATATAGAACTACATCACCGGAGATATTTTCAATTGAGTATGCATTCTCCGGGACAGCAGTACCGAAGTACATTGCAAGCATTGAATTCTCATCTACCTCTTCAGCGTATTTGCCATAACTTTTTAAAATGATTTCTGATTCGGTTACTTCAGTACCGAACACTGCAAATTCGACTTCAGGAAAATCAAAGAAGTTTTCAGGCAAATCTTCATTCTGCATATTTTCTTGCAGGTCATCATAGAGATTGGTGTAGAATGAACCATCTACAAAGCCAACAAGTACAGGATTTGTAATATCAATTTTAGTCATAGCTTCTTTAAAACGTTCTGAATTTTCTATTGTCTGATCATCTGAAAGATTGTTCATTGAATTTAAAAGGTCTTTTGCTCCTTCTCCCATTGCAAATGAAAGATAACCTTCCATATACATGAAATAGAGTGAACCATCTTCAGTCTCAACAATTACAAAACCGTCTTCTTCAGTTATTTCTCCCTGTTTACCCTCTTTTTCTGCAATGTCCTTAAAGAAATTAAAAAGGTTCTCAGGTGTTGAACAAGGGATCATAAGAGCAAATGTCGGAACTTCCTCCATTTCTTCCTCGAAAGTAACTTCTGTTAGAAGAAAAACCATTTTTCCTTCAGGATTGAATCCTGCTTGTTTGAAAGCTTCATAATCGAAGTCTTCAGTTTTAGAAAATGCCCTTGTTAAAATTTCGTCGGCATTGATCGCTTTAAGATCGAGATAAAAGAACATC
>CBDUTX010000179.1:0-5245 GCA_965370235.1 uncultured Desulfuromonadaceae bacterium
AATTCTTCAAAATTCTCAAGACATTCTACTTCACTCTCATTCTTTATCATCTCATGCTCTATTAAGTGTGAAGTTACACCTTCAATTGGTTCTTCTCTTGCCGGATATATCGGAAGAAGAACACTTCTGTCAGCTTTAGAGAGCTCCCGGGCAAAATCCTTGTAAAATTTTTCAGTCCTTGAGAACAGATGGGGTTGAAAAATAACAAGAACTTTCTTAAACTTCCTGCACAATCCCTGAATTGTATAATGAACTTCAGTCGGATGATGTGCATAATCACTTATCAAGATTAATTTATTAGATCTCCATATCTCCTCCAATCGCCTTGAAACTCCTTTGAAATTTTCAAGAGTCTCAATGGATAACTTGATATCAATCCCGAGCATCTTCATAACACTCAGAGAACAAGCTGCATTCAGTAAATTGTGCTCCCCCGGAACTTTCATTTTTATCTTATATCCTTCAAAATATAAAATATCATCTTCTATGCTGAATTTAACGTTTTCATCATCAGAGAGACCGCATGTAAAAATATTTCCAGTGACTTCACCGGATAACTTCTTTGACATTTTATCTGTAGTCATAAGAAGACCTCTCTCAGAACTTTGTAAAAATTGCTTAAATGAAAAGAGTATATCTTCAGGGGCATTATAATATTTTCCGATGTGATCAATATCAATTGAAGTGACGACTCCGATTTTCGGTTTGAAAAGAAGAAACATTTTATCACTTTCATCAAGCTCTACAACGACATCATTACTTCTGCTCCAAAATAAACCGCTCTCAAATCCAATACTTTCACTGCCGACAATACCTACAATAGGAATTTTCATCTCATTCATCATGTGAATTATCATAGCAGTAGTTGTGGTCTTACCATGTGTTCCTGCAATGCCAATAACATTGTAATCTGCAAGTTCTTCTGCAAGTGCTTCTCCTCTTGACTGAACTTTCAGATTCATTTCCCTGGCAAGCACAAGTTCACTTTCTTCATCCGTTATAGCTCTTGAATATATTACTCGCTGAACATTTTTCAGGTGATTGATATTATGTCCTTTTCTTATATTTATTCCGATTTTCTCAAGTCTTTCTGTTTTAGAATTTTTTTCTCTGTCACATCCGGAAACATTTTGCCCACTTTTTACAAGTAATTCAGCAAGCGGTGACATGCCGGCTCCTCCAATCCCGATAAGATGTATCATGCACTTCTCCTGAAGTCAGTTAACATACATGCAATTTTTTCAGCTGAATTGTCGAATGAAATTGATTTCATGTTTTCATTCATCTTCTGAAGTTCTATCGTGTCAAAGAGGGTGTTCTCCAGAGAATGAAAAAGTACATCAGGATTAAGATCTTTTTCTTCAATAATAAAAGCTGCACCCTTTTTCAGTAAAATCTCTGCATTATATTTTTGATGACCTCTCGCATGAGGTATTGGTATCAATATTGCAGGTCTGCAGGAAGCTCTCAATTCAGCAATAGTTAAAGCACCTGCTCTGGAAATGACTATATCCGATGCAGAATAAACAATATGTATATTATCTATATATTCACGAACATAAAATCTATCAGAATATGATTTCTGCATCTTTTTATAGTCACCATTAGAAAATTTTCCCGATGCAGCAATTGTAAATATATATTTGTACATATTATATTTCTTTATCATTCTACAGTAATTTTTTTCCAGTACTGCAGAACCTTGACTTCCTCCAAAAATAAATATAACTTTAAATCTTTTCGGAATATTTAATATCTTTCTTGCAGCTTCTCTGCTGACCTCACCAAAACCTGCTCTTAACGGAGTCCCAAAATATTTCGTATTGACATCAGGTTTTAAATAATTTTTTGTTTCTTTATAAGCAGTAAATATTACCAGGGCTGATCTCTGGAATAATCTTGTGGTAAACCCCGGCTTTATATCAATCTCTATCATGAACAGAGGAAGTTTTTTAATTTTAGCAGCAAGAAGAGTAGGAACGGAAGAATAAGAACCGGAACTGAGTACAAAATCAGCTTCTACTTTATTAATTAATTTAATAACTTTTAAAGTACCTAAAATCGTTTGAACAACTGCCCTCACTTTTTCAATTAATGATCTGCCAACCCAGGGATAACTATTAACTCTAAAAAGGTCATAACCTCTATCTGGAATGATCTTATCCTCCATTCCCCTGATTCCTCCGACAAAGAATATTCTGTTTTTTTCTTTTAGATAATCAGCGACTGCAATTACAGGATATATATGTCCACCTGATGCTCCTGTTGCTATGAGAATATTCAATTAGCTACCCTCTCATTTGCCAAAAGAACCATTTCTCTGTATTTCCTTATCTTATCTTTATATTCAAGTTCTTTTGCTCTATATGAAATATTGAGAAGAACACCGAGAAGGAATAAATTTGTTACCATTGAACTTCCTCCGTATGAAATAAAAGGAAGAGGTAAACCAGTGGTCGGAAGCAGACCTATACTGATAAACGCATGAATAATAGCATACAGAAATATATTGACAGATATTCCAACAGCAAGAAAATACTGAAACCTGTCAAATTTCCATATATTTGAGGCAATCCTGAAGCCAAATATCAATATTATAAGATAAAAAGCAATGATAACAAGAACTCCAATCATTCCCATCTCTTCACCAATTGCAGCGAGAATCATATCTCTGTCAATTTCAGGGATAAACGATCCGTTTTTCAATTCTCCCATTCCCAATCCTCTGCCTATAATTCCCCCATTGGCAAAAGCGAGCATCGAGTTTAAAACCTGTGGTTGATCATTTATTTCATTTTTATTTGAAATATGTGCAATATATGAATCAACACGGCTCTCGAGATGTTTGAATCTACTGACAGGAATATGATAGAGCATAAAACCTATTAAAATAACAGATGAAATAAGGACAAAAGAAAATTTCACAGGAACATTCCCGATAAAGAAGTAAACCAGAACAAGTGCTAGTAGAACAAGTGCGGTTGAAATATCCGGTTCAATAGCAATTAGTGCAATTATCCCCCCAATAATAACAAGAAGCCCCCATGACCACTTTGCTCCCTGTTTGGATTTACCATTCTTTCTGCAGATGTAATGAGATGTATAAAAAATAAGAATTATCTTTGCAATTTCTGAAGGCTGAAAACTAAAAATCCCTATAGAAAACCATCTGCTTGCACCATTTACAACTTTTCCTGAAATAATTACAAGGAATAAAATTATTGCAATTCCAATCGAAAGAACAAAGAGCAAAAATGTACTTTCAATTTTTTTCAGCGGAAGAAATATTCCAAACAGAAGCGCCAGCCCACCTATGAATATATTGAAAATATGCCTGGTAAAAATATTTGAAAATCCGTTGCTGTTTAAAATTTGATTCTGCTGAACAGAGAAGACAATAATAATGCTTATACATATTAAAATTGAAACAATTCCTAGTATAATATAATCAATTTTTCCTAATTTACTTACCATCATCAATATCCTTTGAGTATTTCAATACAGCTTCCCTGAATTTATTTCCCCTGTCCTGAAAATCATCAAACATATCGAAACTTGCCATCCCAGGATTCAATAAAACACTATTTCCTTTTTTTGAGAAATCTATACTTTTCTTTACAGCTTCATCCATTGTATCGGCAGTTGTAAAATTCATATCTTCTGCAGAAAGTATTTCACTCAGTTCATCTTTACTTTCTCCGATGAGAACTGTAAATGAAGCATATTCCTTTAAAACTTTTGCAATTGACTGAAAATCGGTATTTTTCGGCTTACCTCCCATAATAACTATTGAACCCGGATAAGCTTCAAGAGATCGTTCAAATGCATGTACATTTGTACACATTGAATTATTGATGAAAAGAATGTCATTAATTTTTCCAATAACTTCAAGTCTGTGAGGTAATCCGTTAAATTTTTTGATACCACTGATGATCTTCTCTTTTGGAACTCCGATATATATTGCTGCAAGTCCTGCAGCCATAATGTTTTCAAGATTACAAATACCTTTTATATTAATATTTTCTTCCAATATTTTAAAATTTTCACCAATAGATGGTCGAAATTCAATCCCGTTAGTAATAATATATGCTTCGGTTCTATCAGATTTATTTTTTCCAAAGAAATGTTTCTCCTTCTCAAGTTCTTCAGTTAATTTTGATATTATCCTGTCATCTGAATTGAGAATCAAGAAACCACTGTCCTTCACTCTTGAAACAAGATCTAATTTATATGAAGCATAATCCAATATATCTTTGTGCCTATCAAGATGATCGGGCGATATATTTGTCCAGATAACAACATCAGGAGCAAATTTATCCACATACTGCATCTGAAAACTGCTTATCTCCGCACTTACCCAACTTCCTTCCTCGGCTGTTGCTGCAATATTGGAGAGAGGTTCTCCGGGAGCAATGTTCCCTCCGACATATCCTCCAAGATCAGCTTCTTTCAATACTGATCCAAGTAATGCTGTTGTAGTGCTTTTACCATTAGTGCCTGTTATTGTTATTAGATTTGCATTTAAAAAAAACCAGGCAATTTCAATTTCACTTAATAGTTTTATTTTTTTATCTTTTGCTGTTTTCAACACTTCAGCTTCAGGTGATATACCAGGACTTACAACTATCAGATCTGTTTTATATAATTTTTCCGAATGTTTTCCTTCTTCCCAGCTTATATTGAGATCTTTCATTTTAACTTTGATACTCTCGGGTATAAGACCAAGATCACTTACAAAAACATCTTTTCCTTTGACAGCTAAAAGCTTAGCTGCGGAAAATCCACTCCTTGCTGCACCGAGAACTGTAACTTTATTAAATTTATTACACATCATCTTACCTTTAATGTGCTGAATCCAATCAGGGCAAAGAATATTGCAATTAACCACAACCTGATTACAATTTTACTTTCTGCCCATCCTGTTTTTTCAAAATGATGGTGAAGAGGTGCCATTTTGAAAATCCTTTGCCCTTTTGTAGCTTTGAAATACCCAACCTGAAGTATCACTGACAGAGCTTCCATTACAAACACAGCGCCAAAAAATAATAGTAATATTTCCTGTTTGATCAAAATAGCCATCAAGCCCAATGCCCCCCCTAAAGCAAGAGAACCGGTATCTCCCATAAAAACCTCAGCAGGATGTGCATTGAACCAGAGAAAACCAAGACAGGCTCCAAAACATGCTGTTGCAAATACTGTAACCTCTGCTGCCAGTGGATCAAATCCTATATGCAGATATGTTGCA
>CBDUTX010000180.1:0-5237 GCA_965370235.1 uncultured Desulfuromonadaceae bacterium
GATAGACTTGTTTGTCTGAAAGACCCGATTGAAGCCATGTTGCAAAATATATTTCATCGATATCAAATACACACCATGTAGTGTCAAGTTGGAATGGAGCTGAGAAATAAACTGTGTCAGGAAAAACTCCCGAAAAATTTATTGTACTTCCGCTTAAATTTGGAAATAAATATCTCAATGGATAATGAAAGTTATTGAAAAATCCTGAACTTGTATCACAATATTCGGAGCAGACTGCACAAAATAGAAGATAAGTTCCCGAACCCGGTTCCTGCTCAGCAATAATTTCAATGTGAAGGGTTCCACAATAAGTTGCCACATTGTAAGAAGCTGAAAAATCAATTTCAACATAACAAGCTTCATTCATAGCATTATCATAAGCAGTCTGTAGTATTACTTCATTTTCAGGATAGAATTTATACGACCCATCCATATAAGCATCAGGTACACCGATTACTCCATAAAATGAATGCCTGATCATTTGTGAGGCATTGTAAAATGGATCTTTACTGTCAACATGTATTTTTATAGGTGTTATCGAATCTCTCTTTGCTGTGATGAAAGAATATTGTGCAGGTGCATAAAGCATACAATTATAGCAATCAGAATAAGTGAATATCTCAAGCAGTGGTTTTCTTGAAGCAGAAAAACATATAGCTGGTAATATCATAAATAAAACAAATATTACAGATATTTTTTTTCTCATGATTTTCTTTCTCCTGTTAAAGAGTTATTGATAATTTTTTAATATACCATTTTTAAATATCATGTGATAATTTATTTTTATATTTTTTTTTATAATATTAAAACGAAAAGAGGTTAATTTGATATTTATACTCCTTTTCCTTACAATTTCATCAAGGAACCTTGATGAAAGTTTTATAATTGCAGGAGAGAACAGCTATGATCTTCAGTCAGCTCTGAACTGTTTTCATGGACAGGACAGGGAAAATCTAATATGGGTTATCAACAATCTTCCTGAAGTTGACCTTGTAAGAGCTGACAGTGCATTACTTATTAATACTATTTTATATCCTGATTCTGCAAGAAAAATATTTAAATGGTCTGCTGATATTCCTGATGATATATGGAGGATGTATGTTCTATATCCAAGACTTTCTCAGGAACCTCTCGAAGATTACAGACCATATTTCTTTGAAGTATTGTATCCAATACTCGATACATGCTCTGATTTTATATCTGCTGTTAATACGCTACATTCCTGGGCAACAGAAACAGTTAAATTTAAACCAACTCAGAGGAGAGATCAGGGACCATTTGAAACATTGAAGTCCGGATACGGAAGATGTGAAGAGTTGATGATATTCAATGCATCTGCATGCAGAACAGTAGGGATACCTGTAAGAGAAGCCTTTGCACCATACTGGTCTTTTACCGATAACAATCATGCATGGACTGAAGTGTTTATTGATGGAAAGTGGCAGTACATCGGAGTTAGTGGTAACACTACTATCAATAATTCCTGGTTTAGTAAGCATACAACAAGAACTATTTTAATTTGTGCTCTTGCACCGGGTGAAATTGAAAATCCGAATAAATTGAGAAATATATACGGAGCAAGTTTGATAAATTCAACCTCAAATTATGCTCAAACCATTAAAACAAGAATAACTGTGCTGTCTGATAATATTCCTGTGGATTCAGCTTATGTCAGTTTTGCAGTTTTTAACTGGGGAGCTTTCAGGCAGATACTTGGACTTTACACTGATTCTGAGGGAATTATTGAAGTAGAACTCGGCTTGACTTCAGTTCTTATTGGAGCTGAAAAAGATAACAAAGCTGCTTGTTTAATAATCCATCCGAATTTAGAGGAGGAACAAAGTTTTACACTTCATCTAAAAGATAGTCTTGACTTTGATTGTGATATTCAAATTTTTGTGCCACCTTTGAGGACAATATGAAAAAAATAAGAAATGTTTTTAACTTCAATAAAATAATTATTATAATTGTTCTATTTTTATTTTCACCAATCACATCTATTTTTTCTGAAGATCTGATATTTACACCGGATTCAACCCTTATATCGGTAATCGAAGAAGCAGGATCGAATGGATTTGAATTGATAAATGCTTTGAATTCTATAGATAGTATTAATAGGTCAGATGCAATTTGGTTATTAAAGCAATTACCTCACCTCGATCTGCTTGAAGTAGATTCTGCTTTGATAATTGATAATACAATCTATTCGGAAAAAGTGAAGTATGTCTTTAATTATCCTGATTCATTATATAGAAACTATTTACTTTATTACAGAATTGAAGAAGAGGGGACATCAAACTATAAACCGATTCTCTTCGATCATTTTTCATATCTGATCAATAGTACCGATTATGATATACTGTATATTGCTAAGTATTTGAATAGATGGGCATGTGATTCTATTGAGGAAAGTCGGAAGGAATTATTCGGACCGATAAAATCAATAAAAGAAATATTTTACTCGAGGAGGGGCAGTAAGAGGGAGAGGAAAATTTTCACTGTTGCCCTTTTAAAAACCCTTGGTATTCCATCGAGATTTGTATATATACCTGTTACTACAAAGGGTTTTAGAAACTTTTCCTGGATTGAGATATATACAGGGGATGGATGGATCCCTCTTTATCAGGATTTTCCTGAACTTCTCGGAGATTTTTCCTTTCCCGATGATTCAGTAGGTGTTTCAATAGTTGCAGCACGTACAGAAACAGGATATGAAATCATAACTGATAGATATAGTAATCCTGGAGATGTTGTCATCAGTTTCAACAATGCTCCCGATAATTATGATGATTTTTCAATATCAGTTTTTGCAAAATCCATGATCAGACCAATAGATGAACTGTCTACACATATTGACTCAACGGGATATTTTAAATGTCAGTTAGGTTATGGTAATTATTTTCTTATTGCTGGTAATAGAAATTCTCAGGGTTCAGTGAATGTAAAAATTCATCCTTTCGAAGTGATAGCAGGACAAATTACCACAGTAAATCTTGATTATCCTGATGAAATTCCGATTTCAGGAAGTTATGAAGAAATTCAAACTTCATTTGATCTCTCTGCATTGATCAACTTACCAATAGAAAAAAGAATGATTTTCTTTATTGGAGATACACTTGATGAAAGTTCTTTGAGAATGTGGGAACTGGTAAAAAATTTTGAATATGATGTTATATTGTTCTCAGCAGGAGGTTTTTCCAAGGATGAAGTAATAAATACGGATCAAGCATTAGATCTCATTGATATTGCAGTTATGCTTCCTGTAGTAATTGGAGCAGAAACAGACGGAAGTATAAGTTTTTTTCAATGGGGATTCAATCTCAATATAGCTGATGAAATCAACAAGTGGCTATCGAGTATGTGATGAATGATTTTAATTTTACTGAAACAGTGATTGTGACAGGGGGGGGTGGTTTTATCGGATCGAATTTTATAAGATATTGGATGGGAAAATATCCTGATAACCTGATAATTAATCTAGATGCTCTTACATATGCAGGGAATCCGGATAACTTAAGAGATATTGAGAAGAAGAATAATTATATTTTCATTAAAGGAAGTATTACAAACTTTGATCTTGTAACAGAGATAGTTAAGAAATACAGACCTGATATAATAATAAATTTTGCAGCAGAATCCCATAACAGTTATGCAGTGATGAATCCAACAATATTCTTCCAAACGAATGTCATAGGTACACAGACCCTCCTTGAGGTCTGCAGAATTGAGCATGTACCGAGGTTTCATCATATTTCAACCTGCGAAGTATATGGTGAACTTCCACTTGATTCGGATGATATGTTCACAGAGGAATCTCCATATCGACCGAGAACTCCCTATAACGCTTCAAAAGCTGCTTCCGATCATGCTGTCAGAGCATATTTTGAAACATATAATCTTCCTATCAGTATTTCAAATTGCTCGAATAATTACGGACATTATCAATTTCCAGAGAAAATCATACCTCTGTTTGTAACAAATCTACTTGAGAATAAAAAAATCCCTTTGTATATGCAGAGTAAAAATAAAAGGGAATGGCTGCATGTTACTGATCACTGCAGGGCAATTGATTTAATTTTAAAGGAAGGAAAATCCGGAGAAACTTATAATATCGGGAGCAATGTTGAAAAAAGTGTTGAAGATATTGCTGATGTGATACTTACTGAACTTGGGAAATCTGAAAAGATGAAAGTCTATGTTAAAGACAGACCGGGTCATGACAGAAGGTATTTGCTCGATTCGACAAAAATCAAAAAAGATCTTAAGTGGCAGCCAACTATAGATTTTGATGAAGGAATAAAAGAAACTATTAAATGGTATAAAGATAACAGAGATTGGTGGAAACCTTTGAAAGAGAAATTGAAGGTTTTAGAAGAGGAATGGGGAGAGGGAAAAAAGGAATTATAAATCAAATTTTCTGCATATTACTACATCTGCTATCATTCTCTTAGTCCAGGTTTTAAATCCGAGCTTTTTAAGTTCTTTGACTAAAATTTTATATTCTTCAGGAATCATCAATAAAATATGATTTGATCCGTGAGCTTTAACTTTTGCACTTAATCCCGGGATCATTTTTTTAATATAATTGTATTCAAGTTTAAAAGGTGTATAAGTCAATTCAACATCAGCTCTTGGATAGAAAAATAATGTATCTTCATATCGGCAGAATACCGCTTTATTTTTGAGCCATTTTATGCTCTGTGTTGAATATTTTACAAATTCCCATCCCAGTGGGATATATTCTCCATATTGTTTTAAAGAATTAAATTCATTTATTTTCGGTGAATATTCTTTTACTTTAAATATATTTTCTTTAAATAGCCTGCCTTTTTGTTTAAAACAGTTATCAATCTCTTTTCCAATAATAAAATATCTTTTAACTATTTGGAACTTATCTTTTTTAGCGAGAGTTAGAGATTCGATGTTTTTATAGTAAGTTGAAAATTCAATATGCTTGAGCTTTTTTGATTTATTTAATGTTTTAAGTGCTTTTTCATTGATGAAATTATAAAGTATCTTTCCATACCCTTTTTTTTGAAAATCTCTGTGAACTCTTAGACCCTCAAGCCATATAACACCTTCCGGGAAGTAAGTCATCTTGACACTGCCTATAACTTTTCTGTCTACTTCAAGAGCGAAAAAATTTCCATCTTTTAACCATAAGTCAAATACTTTATCAAGATAGTCATAACCTTCCCATGTAACTTTTGCTATTTTTTTTATTTCCTTTCTATCTG
>CBDUTX010000181.1:0-5237 GCA_965370235.1 uncultured Desulfuromonadaceae bacterium
ATTTTCATATTTTATTCTTTTAAAGTTAGTAAATTTTTAATCATTAAATTTTTGGGAAAAGAATGACTTTTTCCTTTTTTTTCAATGCATATAAAGCTTTCTGTGCACCATCGGGAATTATCGGTTCATAAAGCTCTGAAGCTACTTTTAATAGAAATGATATTTCATTTAAAATTATTTCACATTCATCCGATGATTTTTGCCATGGTTCTGTTTTATGAAAATGCTGATTTCCAAATGAAATAATTTCGTTTATAATGAAAGCTGCATTTGAAATGTTGAAATTCATATATTCTTTTTCAGATTGTGTTTTCATTTCCATTATTTTATTTTTAACATCATGTCTAATGATGTTTTCATTCTCAATATTTACATCACTTTTTTGAGAAAGATGAATTAATCTATTTAATAAATTTCCATAATTATTAGCAAGATGTGAATTATAAAATTTCTTTAATTCATCTTCTTTATAGCAACAATCGTTATAAGTTTTAATTATTCCAAGCATATAAAATCTACAGGTGTCGGAACCGAATTTATTATATTGTTCCAAAGGAGCAATTACATTTCCAATAGTTTTAGACATTTTTTGACCATCCGGTCCCAGAACCGTTCCATGAACTAATAAATGTTTTGTAAATGGCAACCCCAAAGATGCCAATAAGCCTTGCCAGATTGCTCCTTGAAATCTTAAATTATCAGGTCCACATAATTGAATTCCAGGCCAAAACTGATTAAAAATATCGGGATTTTTATTATATCCAATTGTACTAATGTAGTTTGTAAGAGCATCAAACCATACATACATAACGTGATTACAATCGGTTGGAACATCAACTCCCCAGGGTAAGTTTTCTTTATTTCTTGAAATACTAATATCTTCGATGTTTTTAATAAAATTTTTCAATTCTTGTAATTTTGATTTTGGTTTTAAAAAATTCGGATTCTTTTCTAAATATTCAAAAATTTGCTTTGAATACTTTGATAATTTGAAAAAATAGTTTTCCTCAGAATGTTTCAAAGGTTTTTCATAATGCAATGGACACTTACCATCAATTAAATCTCTTTCAAGTAAAAAAGATTCACAACCGACACAGTATAATCCTTCATAATGTTTCTTATAAATGTCCCCTTTTTTATCGCATTGATTCCATATTCGCTTTGCATTTTGATGATGATTTTTATCGGATGTTCTATAAAAGTAATCATAACTTATTTTAAATTTTGTACAAAATTCTTTCCATTTGATTGACAATTCGTTTACAAATTCTTGAGGAGATTTCTTTGAAGCTTTAGCAGTATTAAATAATTTTAAACCATTTTCATCAATTCCCACATTGAAAAATACATTGTCTTTGCCATACTTTTTTCTAAAAAATCGTGCTAATGCATCTCCTTGAAAAAATTCCAATGCATGTCCAACATGTGGAACTGAATTAGCATATGGTAAAGTAGTTGTAATATATATTTTTTTCAAATATTCTCCTTATTTTCTATCGGCAAACTTTTATCTCTTTCTATAAATAATTCCGGTAGCCATGACGACTAAACTATCGGTCATACTTACTGGATTGTTAGAAAGTGAGTAAACAACATTTATTCTAACGATTGTGAGTATACAAAGTTGTCAAAGGCAATTTGGTATAATTCTTGATTTCCCTTTTACCCACTGTTGTGCGAAGTATAGCCATTTACATCATTTCAAATACTTATCAAAAAATGACAATGTTTTAATAAAAAACAACTCCTTTTAAATTTTAAATAACTATATTTCCCTGACAATCCAGTGGATATGCGAAGTTCAAAAAATGAAAGTTTACTTTCAATTTTGAGAAACTCACTACGAATTTTTTATATACACATGTCAGGATTTGTTTATTACTTCAATAAATTATCATATTGAGAATGACTTCCTATCCAGAACCATAATAATCCATCATCTATTTATATTGCAAGTGCTTTATATCTTTTCCCGATTCTTACAGACCAATAATTATTAATTTTCTATTTTCTTCATTCAGATTGTTTTTAATCCTTTGAATTTCTATCATATTATTTTCTATTTGTTGTTGATTAAAAGCCCAGAGATCAATTTTCCAGGGTATGTCATGAAAATCATTATGAATTCTAATATTCCAATATAACCCAGCTGGTAATGAATCAACTGGGAAAGCATGGTGATCTTTAAACTTCATCGAAATAATATCCGGTAATTGAGAAATTTGTTTACCAATTTCAAAGAATATTTCTTTATTGAATGAGTCGTTATGCATAGAAATTTCTATATCAATATCAGGCAAGACCATTAAGTTTAATGCATAACTTCCAGTGTAAAAAACATATGACGTTTTTCCCATAGTGTCAACGAAGTGAAATATATACTGCAGAACAAAGAGTTAAGCGTTTGAGAGCCTTTATTTAAATTTCGTTTATCTACTTGTTAGGAGATATTATTTTTCGCAACCTACTTGAAAAAAAATCTAACTCCAATCCCTGCATTGATATCAAATTCAGTATCAGGTACCAAATTAAGTAAAGGAACAACTTCAAGAAAAATATCAACTGGAGCATTTGAAAACATATAATCAATTCCAACAGGAATGCGAACTCCGACTTTTGTATCATCTGCAAGTTTGACTCTTCCACCAATTCCAAAATAAAGCGGAAGTTTACCCTTTTCTATGTTGAACAGATTGAAATAGTGAAAAAGATAATCAACATGGATATGCATAGCTTCATTTCTCCCAAATGACCAGGCAACCGCTCCATCAATTGCTGTACTTTGCCCTGTCCACAATTTAGCACTTATTCCAGTCGGTTCGCCTACAATAATACCGAGACCGAAACCACTATCCTGTGCTGATACATTACCACAAAGCAACATTGCAACTAATCCAGCAAATACAAATAACTTAACCATTTAAACCTCCTCATTTAAAATATATCGTCTTATCACACAGCTAACATGTGAAGTTTTATAAATGATTGTTTTCTTATATAATAATTTATTTTATCATAGCCACAGCTTTTATGCAAAATAAGTCATATTAACTGGATTATTAGGAAAAATAGAGCAAGTGGAGTACATAAGCTCAATTACATTCAATTTTTACTTTCTTCTCGAATCCTTTCTAATAAATGGTTCTATGACTTCTTCATTAACAAGTTCAAAATACTTACTCGGTTTCCTGTAAGCATTGCCCCAGGATTCTTCTTTTCTGTACTGTCTAAGTTTATCTATATCAAATTTTGCTATAACAATACATTCTTCTTCCCCAGCTTCAACTATCTGCATATCTCTCGATGAACCTTCAACCTCTTCCATGCCTTCTGTAAAAGCTATACCGTCAAATGCAACAGATTTACCTCTACAACTACCACCTGAGTAATTTACAAGAACACAGCATGTTCTGTTTTCAAAAGCTCTTCCTCGCAATTGACTTTTTCTGTCTACCTCTATATCACAGGCATTCGGAATAATTATTATCTCTGCTCCTTTGAGCATTAAAATTCTGGCACTTTCAGGGAACTCCCTGTCATAGCAAATCATAGCCCCTAATCTGATAATTTTGTTGCCTATATCAAGATCGCAGACATCAAAGCATTCTCCGGGAGTTAAAAATCTTTCATCTGAAAAATCACAAGTATGAACTTTTGAATAAATAAGTTTTATATATCCATATCTATCGATGATCGAAACTGTATTAAAAGGATTATTATTTTTGTTTTCTTTGAGATATGTAAGGGCAATAGCAATTTGATTCTTTTTTGCACATTCAATAAAGCTTTGAAAGTATTCACTGTCTTCAGATATAGCTTGATTTTTCCAGTCAATTAAAGAATTTTCATCCACAGGAAAACTGTATCCATTGCTCCACAATTCAGGAAAGACAGCTAAATCAGCACCCATCTCCTTTGCCTTTATACAAGCATTTATTCCAATTTCCATGTTCTTTTTCAGATCACTATTTTGCTTTAATTGAAGTATTGCTACTGTAAACATTTAATCTCCTAAATAAAAAAGACTCCTAATACTCTACAAATAACCGAAGAGCCTTTTAAATTAACTCTCCTTTGGCAATCATTATTACCTTTCCACCGACAAATACATCTATTCTTCCCTCATTGCCTTCCGCTTTCAATAAAAGCAATGAAGGTCTTCCTATTTCATAACCCTGTTCAACTCGAATGTTAATTTGGTCTTTATCAAAGTAGCGATTTTTAACTAAATACCCAGCCAGGCAACCATTTGCGCTTCCGGTAGCAGGGTCTTCAGGTACACCATAGTAGTCTGCTAAAACACGGACATTCAGGTCGTTTTCTTGACTATAAGTCTCGGGACAAAAGATAAGTATCGCTTTAGCTTGTGTATCTTTAATCAACTCAAAGTATTTATCTCTATTTATCTTAACCTGTTTCAGAGTATTTAAAGTCTTCAATGGGACTATGATGAAAGGCAACCCCGTAGAAACCTCTTGAATAAGATATCTGAGATCTATTTCGCTATTGTCAATACTCAAAACCTCTGAGATTTGATCAACATCAAAAATCTGTTCAAAAGTCGGTTCTATCTGCTTCATCCATAAAATATCAGCATTACCTCCGGTGTAATTAATTGTAACAGGAATTTGTCCTATCTTCAGATTCAGGATTACCTTTTCAATAGACTCTTTGATGATTTCCTGTTGTATCACATAAGCAGTTCCTAATGTTGGATGACCGGCAAATGGCACTTCTTCCTCTGGCGTGAAAATACGAACATCATATCCACCATTCCGTTTCTCTTCAGACAAAATAAAGGTTGTTTCTGAATAGTTCATTTCTTTTGCAATTTGTTGCATTTCGATATCAGAGAGCATTTGAGCATCTCTAAAGACAGCAAGCTGGTTGCCTGCATATTTTTCTTCAGCAAAGACATCCGCTATGTAAAAAGTAAGTTTCTTCATTTCTTTATCTCCTCCTTAGTAATTTCATATATCTTTGATGTATTTATAAAATTTCAATTTAATTGAATACAAAAATTTGGAGTTATTTTTGTCCCAGATGTAGCTCAACCTCAAATTCAATATATTCAAATCCAGCTCTTTCTCCGGAGGTATAATTGTCGAACTCCATTTCTGTAATAGTTAACTTTCCACTACCTAAAGGTAGAGATTTAAAATTTTCAATTGATTTATTTATTTCATCTTCAGAATGATTATATGACCACATTACTTTATTAATATAATCTTCTGCAA
>CBDUTX010000182.1:0-5224 GCA_965370235.1 uncultured Desulfuromonadaceae bacterium
GATTCTGAGTTATCTTCATGAAAATAATATATCTTTAAAAGAAGCAGTAGAAAAATTGCCAGTAAGATATATGGTGAAAAAAAAAATTGATTTTTACGGAGTTAATTTGGATAAAATCGATATTTCAGAAGTTTTACCGGAAGCAACTATTTCATTTATTGATGGATTTAAGTATGAAAGAGAAAATGAGTGGATTCATATCAGAAAATCCGGAACAGAACCTGTTGTCAGGATAATAACAGAAGCAGAAAGCAGGGAAAGAGCAGAATTTTTGGCAGATAAAACTGAAAAAATCTTTAGGAGTTTATTATGTGCGGAATAGTTGGAGTTGTTGGTTTAGAAAGAGGGGTTTCAGTTTTAATTGATGGTTTAAAAAAGCTTGAATACAGAGGATATGATTCGGCTGGAATAGCTGTAATAGATAATGAAAATCAAATTGCAGTTGAGAAAATAGCAGGAAAGGTAAAAATACTTGAGAGAAAAGTTGAGAATTGGCAAAATAACTCAAAAGTTGGTATAGCTCATACTAGATGGGCAACTCACGGCGAACCCAATAAAGAAAATGCACATCCTCATATTGATTGTAATGGAAAAATAGCCGTTGTTCACAACGGTATCATTGAAAATTTTTCAGCACTAAAAAAAATATTAACAAATAGAGGGCATAAACTCACTACGGATACAGATACGGAGATAATAGCACATTTAATTGAAGAATTTTATGAAGATGACCTTTTTGAAGCAGTTCGTACAGCTCTCCAGGAAGTGGATGGAACTTATGGACTTGCAGTTGTTTCTTCCTTTGAACCTGATAAAATTGTAGTTGCCCGGTTAGGAAGTCCTTTAATTATCGGAAAAACAGAAGAAGGAATGCTGATTGCCTCGGATACTGTTGCCATGGTCAGGTTTACAAACAAAGTACATTATCTTGAAGATAAAGAAATAGCTGTTGTTAAAAAAGACAACTTCATAATAGAGACAATTGAAAAGGTAAAAGTTACTCCAAAAATGAAAATCATAAACACTGATATAAAGAAAATCGAAAAAGGAGGATATGATCATTTTATGCTGAAAGAGATAATCGAGCAGCCACAGGTGATCATGGATTCCTTTAGAGGAAGATTGGATATGGATTCCGGAACAGCTCGATTGGATGGACTTGACCTGCATAGTAATCTTCTCAGAAATGTAGAGAAAATCATAATTCTTGGTTGTGGGACGTCATATTATGCAGGATTAATTGGTGAATATTTAATAGAAAAACTTGCAGGAATTCCTGTCGAGGTAGAATATGGAAGTGAATTCAGATACAGGAATCCTGTAATTACAAAAAATACAATAGCCTTTGCAATTAGTCAGAGCGGTGAAACTGCAGATACTCTTGCTGCGATGAAAGAAGCAAGACGAAAGGGAGCAACTATTCTTGGAATTTGTAATGTTGTCGGAAGCACTATTGCAAGAGAGAGCGTAGGAGGTGTTTATATTCATGCAGGTCCCGAAATAGGAGTTGCATCAACAAAAGCATTTACTGCCCAGGTCATGGTATTGAATTTAATAGCTCTTTTACTTGGGAGAATGAGAAATATGTCTGCAGATCAGGGTAGAAACTATGTTAAAGCAATAACCAAAATTCCTGATCAAATACAATATATAATTTCACAGAGGGAAAAAATTAAAAAAATAGCACAATTATACTCGAATAAATCCAATTTTCTCTATCTCGGAAGAGGATTCAATTATCCTGTTGCTCTTGAAGGAGCTTTAAAGTTAAAGGAAATCAGCTATGTTCATGCCGAAGGATATCCTGCAGCTGAAATGAAACATGGACCGATAGCTTTGATAGATAGTGATATGCCTGTCGTAATAATTTCAACAAAAGATTCGGTTTACAGCAAAATACTTGGAAATATTGAGGAAGTTAAAGCCCGAAAGGGAAAAATAATTGCAATTGCATCTGAAGGAGATGAATATATTAAAACCATAGTTGATCATGCCTTTTTGGTCCCTTCGACATATGATTCCCTCGCCCCGCTTCTGACTGTTATTCCTGAACAACTACTTGCTTACTATATAGCAGTTGAAAGGGGTTGTGAAATTGATCAACCGAGAAATCTCGCTAAAAGCGTAACAGTGGAATAGTAAATGAAAAAAACACCCTTAGGTCAGCTTTTAATACAGGAAGGATTTATTACTAAGGAACAATTGGAAAAAGGATTAAAGGAAAATAAAAGGACAAAAGAAAAAATCGGAAGCACGCTGGTAAGAATGGGATTTCTGTCAGAGAAAGATTTAGTTAAAACACTTGGATTACAATTCAATGTTCCGTATATTCTTCTTGACGAAACAGAAGTCTTAGAAGATCTTGTTGACATCATAGATCCAAAAATGGCTCAGATGAGAAAACTTTTTCCCCTGAAGAAAAAAGGAAGAACACTTTTTATAGCAATGGCAGATCCCACAGACCTTTCTGCTATATCAGAAGTCCAATTTGCTCTTGGACTGGATGTTAAACCGCTTGTATCGAGTGAAGGATCAATAAAAAGAGCAATTACGAAATATTACAAAATCGATTCAGGATTTAGTGATATACTTGCAGACATTGAAGGAAGTATAGGAGGAAACATTGAAGTATTGGATGAAGAGGAAACACTCGATGTTAGTCAGCTGCTTGCCGAATCAGACGCAGCCCCTATAGTTAAACTTGTCAATACGATAATTATGGAAGCGGTTAACAGACATGCTTCGGACATTCATATCGAGCCATTTGAAAAAATTCTCAGGGTGAGATATCGTGTTGACGGAGTACTTGCTGAAGTTATGAAACCTCCAAAAAACATGGGACCTGGAATAGTTTCAAGGATAAAGATAATGTCTAAATTAGATCTCACCGAAAGAAGACGTCCTCAGGACGGACATATAGCATTAAAAATTTCAGGAAGAGGAGTGGATCTACGTGTAAGCACACTCCCTGTAACCTTTGGAGAAAAAGTTGTTATGCGTGTGGCTGAGCAGGAGGGAATTCAACTGGATATGTCAAAGCTTGGTTTTGAAAAAAAACCATTGGAGATATTTTTAAAAGCAATCAGCAGACCAAATGGAATAATTTTAGTTACCGGTCCTACTGGAAGCGGGAAAACAGTTACTCTTTATTCTGCTCTTGCAAGATTGAATAAAATTAATGTTAATATAGTAACCGCAGAAGATCCCATTGAAAGGAATTTACACGGCATTAACCAGGTCAATGTGAATGAAGATATAGGATATACTTTTGCCCATGCTCTTAGAGCTTTTCTCAGACAGGATCCTAACATAGTGATGGTTGGAGAGGTTAGAGATAAAGAAACAGCTGAAATAGCGATTAAAGCATCCTTAACCGGACATCTTGTCTTATCAACTCTTCACACGAACAGTTGTTCTGCAACTATAATGAGACTTGTTGACATGGGAGTAGCACCATACCTTATTGCTACATCTTTAACCTGTATAGAGGCACAGAGATTGGTAAGAAAACTTTGTGATTCCTGTAAAGAACCCGTTAAGCACGATGCAGAACTTTTTGCTAAGATGGGGATTGATCCGAGATGGTCAGAAGGAGTTACACTGTACAGTGCCAAAGGTTGTTCAAGATGCAACAGCACCGGATATAAAGGACGTATTGGGATTATTGAAATTATGCCTGTTTCTACCCAATTAAAAGAAGCTATATTAAAAGGAGCTAATTCTGACAAACTGGATGAAATTGCAAAGAAGGAAGGAATGGTGTCATTAAGGCAGGATGCTCTGGCGAAAATGAGAAAAGGGATAACTACATTTGAAGAAGTTATAAAAGTTACCGTTGATTGATTGATAGAAATACAATTGTTTTTTAATATAAGATATGATTTAATAATTAGTCATATCTACAACCTGTTTCATTATAAAATGTATTATTATTTGCCTGATAAATACAAACTACCTAAAACAAGGAGGTGTTTCTTTCTAAAAGTAATTCTTTATAATGCTGATTCTTTCTAAATAAGAAACTATTTGTTGGGAGGTTTTATGACTAAAAGGTTGTTTCTGGTTATATCTCTTGTTTTGATATTGACGGGGATATCATACGGATGGGTTGAGGAGATAGACGGAAGTTGGGGTTTATCCGGATTGACAAAGGTATCAGAGAGTTCAGGGCATGTAGATATCAATTTATCACTGGGAGTATTTGGACTTGAGGATTTTATTTATGAAGGGAATACTTATCAGAGAATTATTATAAATGGAGTATTTCTCCCTGCAGACAAGGGGGCTCCGGATTTTCCATCTTTTAGTAAAGCAATAGCAATTCCTCAGGGGGCAAGAGCAAGAATAGAGATAATTGATTATCGCAAGCAGGTATATCATAATGTAAATCCGGTACCTGCACCGGAACTTCTAAAGGAGAGCGATATCAGTCCTCTAACATATATAAAAGATGAAGAGATTTATAATTCTACAGAGGTATATCCGTCAGAGATAGCAACAGTATCAGATCCATATAAGGTAAGAGGAGTAGATGCTGTAATATTTGGTATAATACCATTTCAGTGGGATCCCGTTAGTAAGGATTTAACTATTTATACGGATATCAGAGTTAGAGTAGTTATTGAAGGAGGGAACGGTGTATTTGGGGAAGATAGGTTGCGGACGAGGAACTGGGACAGAATATTTAGACAGACATTCATGAACTATGCACAGTTACCCGAAATTGACTATTCAGCGAGAGTACAGATGGCTTTATCAGAAGGAAGAGATAATGCCGAATATGTTATAATTATACCCGATGATCCTGATTTTATTCAATGGGCAGATAGTATAAAGAAGTTCAGATCGGAAGAGGGAGTGATAACGGAAGTTTTCACATTAACTGATATTGGAGGGACTTCAGCAAGTGTAATAGAAGCATGGGTAGACAATGCATACAACACATGGACGATTCCACCGGAAGCTATTTTGATCCTATCGGATTATCCGGGAAGTGGAGATGCATACGGAGTGACATCACCGAACTATACCGGATATTTAGGTCCATGCGTGTCAGATAATATTTACGGATCAATAGCAAGTAATGGAGGAGGAGATAGTTTGCCGGATATTGTAATGGGCAGGATATGTGCTCAGACTGCTACACATCTTCATGATATGATAATGAAAGGACTGATTTATGAGAGAACTCCTCCCACAGTAGCAGGATTTTATGATAATCCTG
>CBDUTX010000183.1:0-5181 GCA_965370235.1 uncultured Desulfuromonadaceae bacterium
GGATATACTTGGAGAACAGGGTGATGAAATAACTATCGATTTTATTCAGAGAAAAGTTGCTGACTACTATGACCTGTCAGAAACTGCATTAAAAGGTAAAAGAAGAAAAAAATCTATTTCTCTATCTCGCCATGTTGCAATGTTTTTAGCAAGAGAGTTTACAGATCTACCTTTAAAAGAAATTGGCAGGTTTTTCGGCGGAAAAGATCACTCAACAGTTATACATGCAATAAAAAAGGTTGAAAAAATGCTATCTGAGGATACTAACTTTCAACAAGAAATTAAAAAATTAAAAATTGAAATACGAAATAGATAGTAAATGTTCATAACTGTGTTAAAAATGTATTAATGAAGTGTAGAAAAACGAGAAACAAATTTGATTAAGTGTTTCATAGCTTTTAGTGTGTGGAAAAATCAAATATTTCCACATATTTATAAACATTGGAAAACATTGGAAAAATCGTTTTTTATTCATTATTTCCACTATATAAACACTACAACAGCAGCAGCAATTAAATATTATTATTAAAAAGGAGACAAAATGAAATTTAAAACCTCTTCAAAAAAATTTCTTGAAAACTTATCACCAATACTTGGAATAGTTCCTCAGAGAACTCCATATAATGTTCTTAAAAACCATATCAAAATTTCTACATCTGAAGGAAAAATACATGCAGTTACTACAGATATCGATATTGTCGGAAAAACATCTTTTAATGTAGATCTTCAAAAAGACGGAGAAACTGTTATTCCTGTGAAAAAATTAGTAGATTTTTTAAAAAATATTTCAGATACAAATTTAGAAGTCCAACTTACAGACAACAAAATGACTTTCAAATACGATAAGGGCAATTTCTCACTTCCAACTCTTTCACCTGATGAATATCCTGAAATACCTGTTATGACTTCTGAATTTGAGTTTAATATTTCAGGTCGTTTACTGAAAAAAATGATAGATAAAACCGCTTTTGCAATTAACACAATTGGTTCTGCAAGTGTTTTAACACAGGGTGTTTTATGGAAAGTTGAAAATATGAAATCTGAAATGATTGGAGCAAGCAATCACAGACTCGCATTATTTCAAACAGAGATTGAGAAAAAAGCTAATTTTTCAATTGTAATTCCTCAGAAAATTCTAACTCATATTTCAAATTTTTTAACAGAAAATAGTGTTAAAATTTCTGTAAGCAAAGATAGAATAAGTTATGGATTAAATAATGATGAGTATATTTTTACAAGTAGGCTTATAAATTATGATTTTCCTGATTACTCTAAAATAGTATTCGATGAATCAACACATAAATTTTCAGTTGATAGAAAAAAACTTATCGAAGTTGTTTCAAGAGTATCAATTTTTTCTGATACGGTTTCATACAGAACAAAAATATTTTTTGATAAAAAAGAGAATCTTGAGGTTTCTGCTTTATCATATGAAAATGGAGAAGCAAAAGAATCAATTAATTTCAAGAGGATATCAAAATCAAAAGAAGAATTTATTTTACCGATCAACTATCATTATCTTATTGATGCTGTTAAATCTATTGAAACTGAGAATGTTATTTTTCTTGTGAATGAAGTAGATAGGGCTGTTGAAGTTGTACCTGAGGAAAATATTCAAGGTGAAAAATTAATTTATGTGTTAATGCCTCTTTTATCAAAAGAATAGATATGAGTAATAAAAAAAAACAAAAAGATAAAAAAAAGACATTTATTGTTATTGGGTTTTTATTACTGGTTATATTTTCAATATTTGGATTTGTACTTGGAGGATTGCTTAGATTTAGGTTTTTGGAAGATAGTATGAAAGATCAATTACCTACCGTAATGTCTCTGAGAAATCCTGCATCTGGTGTAACAAGAATTTATGATAGAAACAACGAATTAATTGCAGAATTTTCAACACAATGGAGAGATCCCATACCCCTTGATTCTATACCTGATGATTTGAAAAATGCAATAATTGCAGTAGAAGACAGAAGGTTTTATGAACACGGAGGCATTTCATGGCTTGATATTGCAAGAGCATTTGTTAAAGATCTCATAAGTGATAATGAAATAACGGGAGCAAGCACAATAACACAACAGCTCGCAAGAAATAGATTTTTAGGGTTTGAAAAAACCATGCAGAGAAAATTAAAAGAATTTTTCCTTGCGAGAGAAATTGAAAGAAATTTCACAAAAGATGAAATTTTAGAGATGTATTTAAATGAAATATATTTTGGTTCCGGGGCTTATGGAGTTAAAGCTGCTACAAGAAGATATTTTGGAAAAGACATAAGTGAATTGACACTATCGGAATGTGCTGTAATCGCTGGAATACCAAGACAGCATAATTATTACAATCCAATAAGAAATTATAATGCTTCATTAGATAGAAGAAATTTAATTTTGAAAATGATGTTAGATCTTGATTATATCGATCAGGAAAAATACAATGAAGCAAGAGCTGAATCACTGATGATATATCCAAAAACGCTTTTATCCGGAGTTGCACCTTATTTTGTCGAAGAAGTTAGAAAATGGCTTGTTTCGCATTATGGAATGAATAGAATTTATCAAAGTAATGGTGGATTGGATGTTTATACAACTTTAGATATAAAAGTTCAGATTGCAGCAGAAAGTTTACTTGAGGCGGGTTTAATAGAAGTAGAGGGGAAATATAATTTAAAACCAAAAAGATATGATGTCGATGCAGTTGCATTAAATGGAAGAACGAGATACATTCAAGGAGCTTTAGTTGCGACGATACCTTCAACTGGAGAAATTATTGCTTTAGTTGGAGGAAGGGATTTTTCAGAAAGCGAATATAATAGAGTAACACAAATGAGAAGGCAGGTAGGATCAGCTTTTAAGCCTTTTGTATATCTGGCGGCAATTGATAATGGATTTACACCGGGAGATATTATGCTCGATGCACCGGTTGTTATTGAGCTTGGTAAAGGAGAAAAATATAAACCTCCTAACTATGATCATAAATATGAAGGATTTATGACATTAAGAAGAGCTCTTGCAAGATCAAGAAATACAATTGCTGTGAAATTAGCAAGACATATTGGAATTTCAACTGTTATATCATATGCAAGATTACTTGGAGTTAAAAGTGATCTTGATCCTGTTTATTCATTAGCTCTAGGTTCATCAGGGATAACACCATTGGAAATGGCAGGTGCATTTGGTGTATTTGCAGCAGAAGGATATAGAAATGATCCGTATATGATTATTAAAATTGAAGAAAGAAGAGAAAATGAAAAATATGTTATATTTGAACATCAAGCACATCCTACAAAAGTTATTTCAAACACAACTGCATTTATAATGCAGAGTATGTTGTCATCTGTTGTAACGAACGGTACTGCATCTCATGCAGCAAGGCAGGCTGGATTAACAAGACCCGCTGGAGCAAAAACCGGAACAACAGATAATTATACAGACACATGGCTTGTAGGATTTACACCTGATATATCATGTGCAGTGTGGGTTGGATTTGATTCATTGAGACCTATTGGATATTCTGCAACCGGAGGAAATATTGCTGGTCCGATATGGGCTAAATTTATTGTGGAAGCTTCAAAAATTTTAGAAATTCCTGTTAATAATTTTTCAATACCCGATGGGATTATTACAGCAAAAATATGTTCAGAAACAGGTGAATTGGCTACAGATAACTGTGAAGAAACATATATAGAAGTATTTATAAGAGGAACAGAACCGAGAGAATTTTGTAATCTTCATAGAGATGTTTTTGGATTTAATAACGAAAGTGAATTTATGGATGATACGGGAAGAGTAAACATTCAATTTTAGGAGGATTTTTTGAAGTATTTTTTTTCTTTTATTATAATAGTTCTTGTAATATTTTTATTAATTTCAGTATATTTTTATATAACGAAATATAAACCTGTCAATGATAAATTAAATGAGATTAAAAAAGAAAGAGATGCTCTGTTAGTGAGAGTTGCATCAATAAAAGGAGATATTGATGATACCATAGCTATATCTGAAATAATTCCTTACACACAATATGGTAGGGAAGTAATTGATTCAATGGTATTCCAGGTTGAACAACTATATGAAGAACTCGACTCTCAGGCATATATAGGGGCTTCTGTGGAGATAGCGCTTGATAATTTTTTTGATAGCGATTCTATAACAGTTTGGAAACCTGGTGGAAAAGCACTTCTGAGAAGAATTGCAAACATAGTTAAAAGAAGCGGAGAAGTTAATATAGTTTTATCAGTACATGTTGATAATGTTATTCCTCCGGAAGCTGAAATATATGCAATTAAAACACCATGGGAGGTATCAGCAAAAAGAGGTGTTGACCTGATAAGATATATTTCTGACAGTTGTGATATCGGGCGTGCCGGAATTAGTTTACATATATTTGGAGATCAAATACCAAAAGGAGACACAACAACAGAAGAAGGAAGAAAATCTTCAAGGAGATTAATCCTAACTATTGAGGAAAAATGAAGGTACTGTCTCTTTTTTCAGGTGGGTTAGATTCTATTTTATCAACAATCTGGTCAAAAAAAATGGGATTTGAAGTTGAGGGAATTTATTATAAAACTCCTTTTTTAAATGAAAAAACTCCCATCTACTTTGCTGATTTATATCAAATTGACCTTGATATTGTATACTTAAAAAAAGAATATCTAAATATTGTATTAAACCCAAAATATGGATGGGGAAAAGGTGTAAATCCGTGTTTAGATTGTCATGCATATATGATCCGAAAAACAGCTGAACTTCTTGAGAAGAAAAATGCAAATTTTATTGTTACCGGAGAAGTATTAGGTCAAAGACCAATGTCACAAAAAAAGGATGGATTAAAAATAATTGATAAATTAACAGGATGCGGGGAAATAACCGTAAGACCTTTGTCAGGAAAACTTCTTCCGGATACAACACCTGAAAAGATGGGCTGGATAAAAAGGGAAGATATGTTTGATATTAATGGAAGAGGAAGAAAAAATCAGATGAAAATGGCTTTAGAATATGAAATTCACAAATATGAAAATGCAGCGGGAGGTTGTCTTTTAACTGATGAGAACTATTCAAAAAAAGTAAAAGATCTAATAAAACATAAAGAATTAAGCCTTGAAAATATTGATCAGCTAAAAACAGGGAGGCATTTTAGGACAATAAACGGCATAAAAATAATTATTGGTAAAAACAAAA
>CBDUTX010000184.1:0-5167 GCA_965370235.1 uncultured Desulfuromonadaceae bacterium
ATGTCCAGGATTTGCTGAATGGTAGACCTCGTAAAGTGTTGAATTGGGATTGCCCTTATAAAGCTTTTGAAAAATTGGCAGGTGTTGCATTAAAAACTTGAGACCACCTAAATAATAATATTAATTAATTAAAAATAATTTATTATCAATATTTTCAAATTTTTTCATTTTGATAAAATATACACCCGAAGGGAGATTGTTAATATTTCTCTCTCCGTAACCTGAAACAGCAAAAGAAGATAATTTTCTTCCAAGTGCATCGTAGATCTCAATTTCTGTGTTTTCAGGAGCGAAGTATTGAATGAACACAACATTTCCATTATTTATCCTTGTTCTTATAAATGCTGTTTCGGTCGGATCATTATATGTAGGTTCCTCCTCAGCTCCGGATGACATTACAGACTGTTCATAGTAAATCTCCCAGTTTCCGGGAATAAAAGAGCAGTAAGCAACACAAATAGTGGTATCTATAGATACTGCAGAAGGCATTGCTGAAGTTCCTCTTGCACCTGCTATAACAATAGGAGTAGTCCAGGAAGAGTTGAAATATGTGGAAGATGTTATTTCCCAGTTGCCACTATTGTTCTGTCTCCATATAACCGAAGGGTATTCAGAACTGATAACAACAGGTTCAAGATTATGGTCTGATTGTGTTGTAGAAATAATCTCAGGTGTTTGCCACGAAGATCCATTATTAACTATTGCTTTAACACCATTTTCACTGTGGTAAGCACAGATAATATTATCACCTGATACTGCAAGGGAGAGATGATTATTGAATCCATTTGATTCGACAAGAAGTGGAGAAGACCATGAAGAACCATTGTAATGTATGTCATATATATCATTATTGGAGGTATATAAAATATAGATATTACTATCTGATGCAACTGCTGAAGAAAAATCATCAATGTCAATGTTCTGTGCAGTTACAGGATAGTAGTCAGACCAGATTCCATAGAGAGGTTTATTCACCTGATATATCCTCTCCATGCCAAATTCAACACTTTTGAAAAAACACCAGAGTGTTCCATTTGAATCAACTACAGGGTTCGGATAAGTCTCATAGGGAATTGCACTTGTCAATGTTTCAGGATTACTCCATGTGGCGCCGTTATCTGTAGAAGAGACGACAGCAATATCATATCCGTTATTCCATCTGTATCCCTGCCAGAACATATAAATAGTTCCAGAGTTGTCATTAATTACCGAAGGGAAAAGATCCCAGTAGTGATCTCCAGAACCGGATATCTCCTGAGGACTGCTCCATGTTGAGCCATTGAAGTGACTTTCAAATATATCTGTCCTGATATCCTGACATCTCGACCAGACGATAATAGGGTATCCATTCGGCATTGTTGTAATATATGGCATTGCATCGGTAAATGTATATGTAGTTACTCTCGAAGAGTCTATTGACCGAATAAAAAACTTGGTTGAACCTGTTGGGATATCATTTCGGGCAGAACTTTCTGTTATAGCCGGTTTTAAAGTAGGGTCTCCAAGATATGTAAGTCCGTAGAACCATCTTGGGCTGTATTCAGTATTTATTACCATCCATTCTTTAAATGCTCCTCCAAAGGTTGAATCATTTCCAAGAGGTGTATAATAATCTGAAAAGTACAACATTGCACCGGTTTTTGCCGACCCAACCGCACCGAGACCATAGTCTGTACGAAAAATATAAGATGTCCCTGTATTGTCCCTTTCAACATATCTGGTTCCCGAGCAGCAGAATAGGTTTAAAAAATGGACAGGAGCTGACATCATAAAAAGTTCAAAGCTGTAGAAAGTACCTCCAATATTATCAGGAGCAAATGTATGTGTCCAAGGTGATGAATGAGCCATCAGATGCACGAATTCATAACCACTTTGTAGTCTTGTTGAGTATTCCTGTGCTGTTGTCTGGGTGTAATTTTCAACTATATGAACATTGGATCCATATATAGAATTTAATCCAGGATCACCTGTATAACCCCAGTCATCATCATTAAAAGCAAGTGCTCTTGAAGGAACCTGGAGATTGCCTGTTCTGTAAAGATGGTTCTTGTGCAGATAATTTTCAATAAGACTGACTTCATCACCATTGGACAGATATGTGGCAGTTAATCTGCCAAGCCATATATCAGCTTCTTTATCTCCCGAACCATCACTGTGGGAATCGAAGATATCGTCACCATTTCCATCTCCCCATGTACCGTCGAGATCCATGTAGTAGTAATCAATTGGGAATATTTCAATCGAACCCCATGATCCGTTATCATGATAATACCAGGGTATGGGAAGGTCACCAATTATGATTGTGCCGACAGCACCATGATTGTTCCATCTGTTTTTAAGGATATTTCTCACATCCTGAGGTGTTCCTCCTGATAAAGATTCAACATAACATGAATAACCCATTGAGGAGATATCGTTTAAGAATGTATCTAAAGTGATATTATTGTAAAGTCCGGTATTTATGAGGATAACCACTTCTCCGGAGAGATCTCCCGATAGAACTCCAACAGAATATTGAGCCAAACCATGGATAAAAGGAGAATCTTTTAAATTTTGAATAACCTCCTTATATCCCATTATATAACGACCAAGAGGGTCATAGAATTCAAGATGCCTTGTTGTCAGATGTTCTGTTTTCTCTGCATAGATAAGGGAAGAAATAAAAATTACAAAAAGGAATGTTAAAAAAGAAATTTTAAATATATTCATACTACCCTCCAGATTATTAAATTAAATAGATAAAAATAATTATAAGTTAGATAAAATTACTTGTATATAAAGATTGCTTTAATATTTTATTGTACAATTGTCGGTTAAAAATTAATATCCTGGTTTAAAAATATCGACAATTTTCCTGATATGCTCCGGTGTAGTTCCGCAGCATCCTCCTATTATATCGATATCAGCTTCAGAAGAAATTTCAAATAATTTTTTAGCAAATTCCTCAGGGGAGATGCTGTATGTTGGTTTTCCATTAATTAAAGCGGGTAATCCTGCACTTGGAAGGAAACTCGTATAAAAAGGTGAGAGTCTCGATAATTTGATTATACTTTCTATTAAAAAATCAGGACCATAACCGCAGTTTATTCCAAGTGCAAATAAATCTTCAGACAGGAGCATGTTTACAAAATCATCAATTTCAAAACCAGGGAATATACTACCGTTTTTGTCAATAGTTATTTGTACTACAACAGGTATATCCTTTTCCTTTTTTGTAAGTTCAATACCTTTTAGAGTAGCTCTTATCTGTAGAGGATCACAACATGTTTCAATTTGCAGAAGATCGACACCGCCATCTATTAATCCTTGTGCCTGTTCAATATATGCTTGTATAAGTTCATCGATACTTATCTCCTCAAGTGAAGGAAGTTTGTCTCCGGGTCCTATCGATCCCGAAACAAAACGTGGTTGAGATGCAGTGGAATATTCTTTTGCTATTGATTTGGCTATTAAAGCAGCTTTTTTATTTATCGAGAATGATCTTTCTTCCAGTCCGAATTTTTTGAGCATAATTCGATTTGCACAGAATGTATTTGTTTCGATAATATCACATCCTGCTTTAAGAAAATCAGAATGTATTTTTTCTATTTTTTCGGGGCAGGATATATTTAAGTATTCATAACATCCTTTAAAGCCTTTATAATCATCCTCTGAAAGATTCAAATTTTGTATAGAAGTTCCCATACCTCCATCACATATCATTGTTCTTTCTTTTATCTTTTGATTTAAATAATCTGTCTTATTCATAATTGATCAGATGAAAAATTTAATATGTACCAATAATAATATTGATCTATTAAATATAAATTATATAGCTTTTTTATTATGAAATAAGAAATATTTAGAGTAAAATCTAATTATGAAACAAGATCCTTTACAAAGTAATATGAATCCATTTTCTGTTGCTGAAGAAAAAGATAATAATATTCCTATAAAAGAGATTATAGGAATATTAATGATAGTTATCGGTTCTTTTATTGCACTCTGGATTTTTATAAATGTATTAAATCTTTTTAATAATCCTGCTAATTTCGAAAGATTTCAGGACCTTATTAAAACGGATTTCACATTTCAGTCATCTACAGATAACAGAGAAACTGTAATATTTATTCCTGCTGTGCTTTTATCATATCTGTTCCCGATTCTGTTGATGTCAATAGCTGTCAGTGTTGCAGGATTGTTTATCAGGTATGGTGTGGAACTTATTTACGGGAGTTATCAGAAGTACAAGATGACATTATCAAGTGTAGAATATAAACTTGGTAGAAAATTAGATGATCTGAAATACAAACTTGATAAAAGATTGAAATAATTAATATCTTGAATATGTCTAACTGGCAGGTAATCAGCTATATATTCAAGTACTACAATTGCTACTGAGATGAAACAGTTTCTATGTGTTCGGTAAAATCCTGATGCCTAATTAAAATTCTGATGAAAAAGTCAAACATTTGAAATGGATTATTAAAATTATGGATAATAAAACTGAAGAGGATTTAAAGGCAAGATGGCTTGGCTGTTATAAGTTTTTGGTCTTATTTCTGCGGTCTAATGTCTATATCTGGGATTATTTTTTTCGCTCTCTTCAGTAGTTTTTCTGATTCTTCTTTTTTTCCTCTTTTATTTAATTCTTTTGCAAAGGCTACCACTTCAGTTTCGTAGCTAAATATAATCTCAATCCTCTTATCATCAGACCAGTTATCATACATTTTTTTGAATGGCTCCCCTCTAAACAGCTTAAATGCCCTTGTAAATTCCTTCTTTGCAAATATCCATTCACCTGCTCTTAATAAAGCCTTTGCCTGTGCAAGCAATTGCTGATATTCATCATAATCTGTAATGAAATGGATTCCATTATTTATCAAAACAGTGTTATCTTTTTTGTAAGAAATTTCAAGTAAATGTGAAGGAATCTTAAGTTCCTTCTTAATCCTCACAAGCAAATGTGAAAGATTCCTTGATGGATTTTTACTTTTTGACCAGAAATTTTTATAAATGCTTTCAAATGTTATTTTTTTATATGGCTTACTTGCCAGTAATGAAAATTGAATTAAAAAAGCAGTATCCTTTGGCTGTAATTTCTGCCTTATGTAGTTCTGATTTTTATGCACAAATAGTTTTCCAAGGAATTTTATATTATAAACAGGTATCTCTTTGTTAAACACAG
>CBDUTX010000185.1:0-5137 GCA_965370235.1 uncultured Desulfuromonadaceae bacterium
AAATTAAATGCTTTTTTCAATGCATTTGGATCAGTAGCTCTGAAAGCAGTTAGTTCTGATGAAGCGAGTTGTTCTAACAACTGATAGTCAGCAGTGGAAGCTGTTACATATCCATATAAACTACTGTGATAGTCAAAAGGTGTTTCAGTTCCAATTCCGATTGTGTATATCTTCATGTCAAGTGTTTTCGCAGCATTAGCAGCACTTATCGGATCGACGGCTCCTGCATTATTTGCGCCATCTGTAATTAGAATGATAACTTTACTCTTTCCTTTTGCATCCCGTAAACCATTTGCAGCAATTGCCAGTCCCATTCCAATTGCTGTTCCATCTTCTATCATACCCGGTTCAATATCTTCCATTTGTTTCAGGAGAAAATCATGATTTAAAGTTGGAGGTGAAAGCATATATGCATCATTTGCAAATACAACTAAACCTATTCTGTCATTGTTTCTTGATTTAATATAGTCAACTGCAATATTTTTTGCTGCTGTAAATCTATCCGGATTAAAATCGGGTGCTTCCATGCTTGTTGAAACATCTAAAGCAATGATGATATCAATTCCAAATTCATTTTTGTTGAAGATAATTGGTTTTCCAAGAGGTTCAGCAATTCCAAAAATAACAGTTATAGTCGATGCAATGTAAACCCAGGTTAGAGATTTTTTAAATGAAGTTCTGAAATTGCTGATTTTGAAGAAAAATTTAGATCCTGAAAAAATTACAGAAGGTTTGTTTTTCTTTGATATATATATTCCAAAAATAATAATAAATGGAATGAATATTAAGATCCAGGGATGTGAAAAATTACTCATCCTTATCTCCGATAATAATTTCCGGGAAAATTTCAATAAATTCCTTAATGCTTTCCCAATCCTTTTTTCCGATGTTATTTGAAAAATTATACTTTGAAAACTTTGCCAGTTCTGCAGTTTTGTGAAAATCTATTAACGATCTATCAATTTCACTGCTTATATCGAGAGATTTGATGAGATCATGCTCGATTTCTCTTAAAGTCATATTTTTGATAGGTAGAGATGTGTAATTTTTTGTATACTCTTTGAAGATATCGAGCAGTGATGTGTAAAATTGTTTCCCAAAAATTTTGTTGTTGAGAAAAAAAAGTTTTTTTAATGAAAAAAGGTTGAGAAGTGCTTTTCTACGGGGATCGATTGGAATTTTTGTTATATTTGTTTTTCTTTTGATAAAATAATATAGCATAAACAGGGCAGCTATGATCAAATCAGCTAAAAGAAGGTAATACCAATACTTAAAAATAAATTTCAGTATTTTTATATGCAGGGGTACAGGGGGAATAGGTGGAAAATCAAGTCTTGGACGGAGAGGACCGGGTAGTGTGTCTGTTTCGCTGGTAAGAGTTGATAAGATTGTAAATTTATAAGCAGGTACTGTATCGGTCCACATTGTATCTTCATTATAAACATAAAGAGGTGGAGGAGTTATTACAGCAGAGTCGATATTTCTGTAAAAAGCTCCCAAAATGTGATATACAGCCTGAATACTATCTTCACCATGGGTTTTAAGAATTTTTGTAACAGGTTTGGACAGAGTCAGAGGAAGCCATGAAGAACTATCTTTGGATATATTAAATTTAAATTCCCTTGAATATATAAAATTTAAAGAAATATCAACTTCCTGACCAAGATATAAACTGTCGTCGCTTACCTGTATATTTAAAAAGTATGATAGAAGTGAAAATAGAAAAATAAACATTTGTAACCTGCTGTTTAAAATCTGCTCAATCTTCTTGAACGCTTTTTAAAGAAATTTATTAAAAGTGGTATATAATCTTTTTCAGTGGAAATTTCAAGAATATCTACACCGGCTTTGTTGAGTTTGGTCTTATGATAATTCCATTCTTTTTCCTTGTATTTATTAAATTTTTCTATGAAAGTTTTTGAAGATGAGTCGATCATCACCTCTTTCCCTGTTTCAGGGTCTATCAGATTGATTAATCCTACATCGGGAAAATTTTCTTCATAAGGATCTTTTATCCGGAGAACAACACAATCATGCTTTTTTGACAGTATTGTCAAAGGTTTTTCATAATTATCTTCCTCGCCTAACATAAAATCGGTGATAATAAAAATAACTGCCTTCGTATTTATCAGTCTGCATAGATTTTCAAGAGTGGTTGAAAGTTTGGTTTTACCTTTTGCCTGAGTGTTTGAAAGGATATCTCTGATTATGTGAAGAACATGTCTTTTGCCCTTTCTTGGGGGAATATACTCCTGAAGAGCTCCTGAAAAAGTTATAAGACCAACTTTGTCATTGTTTTTAATTGCTGAAAGAGCAAGTGCTGCCGCAACTTCTGCTGCAATTTCCACTTTTAAAGGAGCAACTCTATTATCTTCCATTTTAATACTTGAATATATCATTGAAGCTGAAGTATCGACTACGAGGAAAACCTGTAGCTCTCTTTCTTCTACAAATTCTTTCACATATAATTTATCATTTGCTGTTCTTGCTGTTACATTCCAGTCTATTGAAGAAATATCATCACCAATCTGATATTCTCTTACTTTATGAAATTCAATTCCAAGACCTCTGAAAATGCTGGTATATCTTCCTCCAATATTAGTTTCTACCAGTTTTCTGGTTTTAATTTCAATTTTTCTTATTTTTTTTGCTATTCGCTTTTCAAATGATTCTGTCATGGTGTTCTTATCTTTGTAAGGATTGTTTTGATTATATGGTCTGAAGTAATCCTTTCTGCTTCAGCTTCATAAGTTATTAGAATTCTATGCCTTAAAATGTCAGGAGCAATTTCCTTGATATCTGAATCCGAAACATATCCTCTGCCATTTATAAAAGCAAGAGCTTTAGCTGTCTTTATCATATAGATTGAAGCTCTTGGTGAAGCTCCATAAGCTATTAAAGGAGACAACTCCTTCAAATTATATTTTTCAGACCATCTTGTTGCAGCAACAATACTGACTACATAATCTTTGATCGAAGGATCAACGAATATTCTCTTTGTAATATTTTGAACCTCTAAGATATTTTCAATAGATACAACGGGTTCAATTTCAATTTCATCGGGTTTTGTCATTCTATCCAAAATTTCTCTTTCTTCATCAAAATTGGGATAATCGAGAAGAATTTTTAACATAAAACGATCAATTTGAGCTTCTGGAAGTGGATATGTACCCTCCTGTTCAATAGGATTCTGTGTTGCCATTACTAGAAAAGGTTTTGGCAGAGGAAAACTGGTATCACCAATTGTTACCTGTTTTTCCTGCATCGATTCAAGAAGTGCGCTCTGTACCTTTGCTGGAGCCCTGTTAATTTCATCTGCGAGAATAATATTAGCAAAAACAGGTCCCTTTTTTGTTGAAAAATTACCTTCTTTGGGATTGTAGACAAGAGTTCCGATAATATCAGCAGGGAGAAGATCCGGTGTAAATTGAATTCTGTGAAATATTGCATGGATAGATTTTGACAGACTTGAAACTGCTAAAGTCTTTGCAAGTCCCGGTACACCTTCTATCAGAAGATGTCCGTCTGCAATGAGACAGACCAGAATGCGATTGAGCATGTTTTCCTGTCCAACTATCACTTTTTTCATTGATTTTAGAATTGAATCGATTATATGAATTTTCCCTCTCACTTCTTTCGATATAATATCAATTTTGTTCATTTAAACTCCTATTCAATTATGGTTAATTTTAAAAGATAATTTAAACAACTATTTTTTATATATATTTACAACTATTTAAAAGTTTACACAACATAGAAAAATCTTGACTGTCTATGAACACAGTGGCAGAATGGAAAATTTTAAAATAATAATGAAAGGATATAATTATGAAAAGCAACATCATTGACAAGATAATTGCAAAGGAAATATCTGTTGGAATTATCGGTATGGGTTATGTCGGTTTACCTCTGGTCCTGGAATTTGCGAACTCGGGGGTAAAAGTTGTCGGTTTTGATATTGATGTGGGAAAAGTGGAAAAACTTAAAAAAGGAAAAAGCTATATTTCTCATATTAAAGATGAAAAAATCGAAAACCTGATATCGGGTAATATTTTCTATCCGACAACTGATTTTGATCTTCTTGCACAGCAGGATGTTGTGCTCATCTGTGTTCCCACACCTCTTGATAAGCACAGGGATCCGGATCTTTCATATGTAAAAAAAACAATTTATGAGATATCGAAGAGAATGAAAAAAGGTCAGTTGATAGTCCTTGAAAGTACTACTTATCCCGGAACAACAGATGAAGAAATATTACCTGAACTTGAGATGAACGGAGCAAAAGTTGATAAGGATTTTTTCCTTGCATTTTCTCCTGAACGGGAAGATCCCGGAAGAAAAGATTTTACTACAAGAACAATTCCCAAGGTCGTCGGCGGAGTTACAGAGGATTCAACTGAAATAGCAGTTGCACTTTATGAACTTGCTATTGAAACTGTTATTCCTGTTTCCTCTTCAAGAATTGCCGAAGCATGCAAGATACTTGAAAACACTTACAGAGCAGTGAATATTGCTCTGGTTAATGAGCTTAAAATTGTTTTTGATAAGATGAATATCAACATCTGGGAAGTCATTGAAGCAGCAGCAACAAAACCATTTGGATATACAGCTTTTTATCCGGGACCAGGACTTGGGGGTCATTGTATTCCGATAGATCCTTTTTACCTGACATGGAAGTCATTGGAATACAAAACCCCAACAAGATTTATTGAGTTAGCCGGGGAAATTAATACAAGTATGCCTGAATATGTTGTAACAAGAGTTCAGAATATTTTAAATGACAGGGGAAAGTGTTTGAAACAGTCTGAAATATTAATTCTCGGTGTAACTTATAAACCTGATATCGATGACATGAGAGAGTCTCCTGCTCTTAGAGTGATAGAACTTTTAAGAAAGAAAGGGGTAGTAGTAAGTTATTATGATCCATTTATCCGGCAATTTCCAAAATTCAGGGAATATGAATTTGAGATGAAATCTATTGAATTAATACCTGAAAATATTTCAAAATTCGATGCAGTAATTATACTTACAAATCACAGTAATATTGATTATAATATGCTTGTTGAAAACTCAAATATTATAGTAGATACGAGGAATGCAACTAAGGAAATCAAAAATAGGATGAATATTTTCTATG
>CBDUTX010000186.1:0-5106 GCA_965370235.1 uncultured Desulfuromonadaceae bacterium
TTGAAGAATTATTTCATTATCTGCGCAAGTTGGTTTGGGAAGGAGCTATTGTACTCATGGGGGCAGGAGATCTTGATCTTAAAAGGGACAGAATTGTTAAAATACTGAAGGAGAATAGTATTGAACTTAAAAAGTGAATTTGAAAATATAAAAGTTCTTAAAAATATTGTTCTTTCCAATTGGAATACACTGAAATTAGGCGGTATTGCAGATGAAATGTTCTTTGTTGAAAATGAAGAAGAATTAAAAATTGTAATCGATTACTGCAGTAAACAGCAGAAACCTCATCTCATTGTTGGATCAGGAAGCAATCTTCTTTTCACAGATGCCGGTTTTAAAGGAGTTATAATAAAGTTGACAGGTAATTTTAATAAAATTGAAATAGATGAGAAAATTATTACAGCAGGAACAGGAGTAAAATTATCGGAATTAATATATCAATGCCGTCAGAAAAACAAGTCATCACTTGAATGTCTTTATGGTATTCCCGGAACACTTGGAGGGGCAGTTTCAATGAATGCAGGCTCAAAATGGGGAACCATAGGTGAGGTAATTTTAAAAGTGAAAACTCCCGGTTCAGGTTGGAGGGAAATTTCAGAAAATGAATTTCAATATAGAAAAGGCATTTTTGATATTGTCACATTTGTACAGTTAAAATGTGAAACAGAGAAGAGAGAAAAAATTGAAAATGTCATAAATGAAATAGGAGATTTCAGGAAAACTAATCAACCAGAGGAGAATAGAACTGCCGGATCAATATTCAAGAATCCTCCCGGTCAACTTGCAGGAAAATTAATAGATATGGCAGGATGGAGGGGAAGGAAAATAAAAAACATTTTAATTTCAGAAAAACATGCAAATCACATTATTCCGACGGGAAAAGCAACGGCTGATGAATATATAAATGTATTGGCTTTAATAAGAAATGATGTATTTGATAAGTATTCTATTTTATTAAAACCGGAGATAAGAATATACAAAAGTGATGGTGTAATTTATGAATTTTAAAAAACTTGCTGCCCTTATCTTTTTTACATCGAGTCTGGGAATTGCTTCAGGTATTCTTATCGGGAAAACGTCTATTTTCAGATTAAAGAATATTAAAATTGAATTGTATAATGCAGATGATTCTGCAGTAATTGAAGTGCTATCCTGCTTGAAAACCGGTTTGTACATATATGATATTAAACTTGATGATATTGAAAAAGAGTTGGAAAGTAATCCGAATATTAAAGACTTACAGATATCAATCGAACAAAACACTGACCTTCTTGTAAAAGTATACGGGAGATATCCGGTATTGAAATTTACAAATGGCTTTGGAATGGATCCTGACGGGTTTTTAATGAATATTGAAAAAAATGACCTAATGGAAGTTGAAATAAGAAATAAAAAATTAATATCTGTAGAGAGGATTATTCCACCTGCTGGTGTTCTTCTAATGCCGGCAAAATTACTCAATAGAGGATATAAATTTCCATTAATTGACAGGCTGGTTTTAACAAGAAATGGTTTATTGATTAAGACAGTGGATAATGTTGTTATTTTTATTGGTGATACAAATTTCCTGGAAGCATATAAGATTATGGAGTCATTGAAAGAAAGTGTTTGGTGGAATAAAAATTATTTCATTGACTTGAGTATTCCCGGAGAAATTTTAATAAAAAAAACGGTTGTTAGCAATGGGGGATATTAATATGGAAAAAAACCACATTGTAGCTGGATTAGATTTAGGTTCTACAAAAGTCAACGCAGTAATCGCTGAAGTGAACACAACAGGGAATATTAATATTATTGGAGTTGGTGAAACATCATCAGAAGGAATGCGTCATGGAGTTGTTATAAACCTTGAGAAAACAGTAAATTCCATTAAACGAGCAGTTCATGATGCACAGGTTATGGCAGGAATTGAGATAGGTCCTATATATGTTGCTATCACCGGTGAACATATTAAGGGTGTTCCGAGTAAAGGTGTAATTTCCATTGGGAATAGAGAAGAAGGAATTACTCCTTCTGATGTTGAAAGAGTGAGAGAATCAGCAAAGGGAGTTGCGATTCCTGCTGAAAGGGAGATAATTCACACACTTACACAGGACTTCATTGTTGATCATCAACCTAATTTTATTGATCCTGTTGGATTGATGGGTATGAGGCTTGAAGCTGTGATCTATATAATAACAGGTTCAAGTCTTGCTCTTGGAAATATCAGAAAAGCAGTTGAAAGAGCCGGTCTAACAGTAGATGTTATGGTTCTTCAATCACTTGCTTCATCTCATTCTGTTCTCGATATTGAAGAAATGCAGCAGGGTGTGGCATTACTTGACATAGGAGGAGGAGTAACCAATATAGCGATCTGGTATGGTGGATCATTAAGGGATGTCGGGATTGTAAAGCTGGGAGGTGAAGCAATTTCAAGAGATATTGCAATGGGTATGGCTACTTCGAAAAGCTTTGCTGAAAAATTGAAAATTGAAAGATCAGCAGCGCATCCTTCTTACATTGATATGGATGAAGTAGTTGAAATTCCTGGTACTGCTGGCAGGGGATCAAGGAAAATAGGTCTGGAAAAATTATATGATGTAGTTGAAGCAAGAGTTGAGGAGATACTCGATTATTCGTATAGAAGAATTAGAAGGAGTGAATATTCTCATAATCTTGCGTCAGGACTTGTACTGACCGGAGGAACAGCAAACATCAAAGGTATTCTGGAAGTTGCTGAAGAACTGTTTGAGCTTCCTGTAAGAATCGGTCATCCAACAACAGGACTGACAGGAATGGTTGAAGCTGTTTCTTCTCCTTCTTTTGCTACTTCTATAGGTTTAATAGAACATGGTGTTATTGAAAAAGAAGAGAATATATCTGCTGTAAGAAAAGAAAAGGAGAGTACATTCCTTGACAGATTTAAAAAGTGGATAAGTGATTTCTTTTAAATGGAAATAAATGGAACTAAGGTTTCAATTTAAGGAGGGTTGATATGGCTATGTTTGAAATGGCACCTCAGGAATTACCTCTGGCAAAGATAATGGTAGTGGGAGTTGGTGGTGCTGGTGGTAATACTGTTAATACTATGGTAGAAGAAGGGATTCAGGGAGTGACAGTAGTTGCTGTAAACACTGATCTTCAGGACCTTCGAAGATCGAAAGCAGATTCAAAACTTCAAATCGGTAAAGAAGTTACAAGAGGTCTTGGTACTGGTTTTAATCCTGAAAAAGGAAGAAATGCAGCGGAGGAGAGTAGGAGAGAAATTGAAGAGCTAATCCAGGGTGTTGATATGTTATTCATCACTGCCGGTATGGGCGGAGGTACCGGAACGGGGGCTACACCTGTTATTGCTGAAATAGCGAAAGAAGCAAATACTTTAACTGTATCGGTTGTAACAATGCCATTTCAATGGGAGGGGAAGAAAAAAAGAGAGATAGCTATGCAAGGTGTAAAAGAACTTGAAGCAAATTCAGACACGATTCTTATTATACAGAATGATAATATTAAAACTTTGTATCACAAACAAATAACTGCAATTGAGGCATTTAAATATGTCGATGGTGTTCTCGTCAGGGCAACAAAAGGTGTTTCAGATTTGATTACAAAACAGGGGCATATAAATCTTGATTTTGCGGATGTAAGAAGATCAATGAGCAAGGGAGGAAAAGCTTTAATGGGTATCGGTTATGGAATCGGAGAAGATAGGGCAATCAAAGCTGCTAATGAAGCTATCAATTCACCTCTTCTTGAAAATGTAAATATCAATGACTCTTTGAGTGTGCTCATAAATATCACCGGACCTGAAGATCTTACATTGGATGAGGTTGATGATACGATGAATTTCATTCAGGAGAAAGTTGGAGGAAATGGCGAAAAAGAAGTGTTGTTTGGGATAAGATATGATTCAACTCCGGATGATAGAGTTGAGATTACAATCATTGCAACAGGGATAGGCTTATATGAACGTAGATATACAAAAATTAATAAGGAGATTACAGAAAAGAAGAACAATGTTCTTTCAAATGTAGAAGAAGCTTTAGACAGTAAATTGATCTGGGATATAGATAAAACATCTGAATTATTGAAGGAAAACACTGATTTAGAATCACTTGTTGAAAAAGAGAACTTTAATGAAAATGATAATAATGAAATACATGAGAAAAAGATGAAAGTATTTGAGTCAAGAATGAGAAGAAGAAAAAACAAACCAATTGATGATGATTATGAAGTTTACACTTCTGATGAATTATATGAACCTGCATATATCAGAAGACAGAATAATTGAGCAAACTTAAAATAATTGACTGTATGCAGATTGAAATGATAAACTGACAGATAATGGATCAGAAAAACTATAATAGTATTGGTGATAAAATCAGGATTAATTTAGATAAGATAAAGGAAAATATTGTAAAAACATGCAATAAAGTTGGAAGAACATGCGATGGATTAAAAATATTGGCTGCAACGAAATCCCAGCCGTACAATTGTATAGATATATGTGTTCAATATGGAATTGAAGATATAGGTGAGAACAGAGTACAGGAAGCTGAGATAAAATTTAATCTAAGTAAAAAAAAGTATAATAAACATATGATAGGGCACTTACAGAAAAATAAAGTCAAAAAAGCAGTAAAAATATTTGATGTCATACAAAGTGTTGATTCGGTAGATCTTGCAAGGAAAATTTCCAGTTATAGTGAATTGGAAAAAACCGGGAGATATAAAGTGTTTCTTCAGGTAAATATTTCTTCAGAAGATCAAAAATATGGGATAAATTATGATAGAGCTGATGAATTAATAGAATATGTAAAAAACAGTTCATCATTAGAACTTCAAGGTTTGATGGGAATTTCAAAATTTAATATTTCTGAAGTTGAAATTGGAAGAGAATTTGCAAAATTAAGGATACTGAAAGAAAAATATAATCTTCATGATCTTTCCATAGGCATGAGCAATGATTATAAAATTGCAATAGAGGAAGGAAGTACTATGATAAGATTAGGAAGTGCAATATTTGGGGAGAGATATTGATATGAGTATTACACCAATTGAGGTCAGGAAGATGGAATTCAAGAAATGTATGAGGGGATTTGATCCTGAAGAAGTAGAAAGTTTTCTTGA
>CBDUTX010000187.1:0-5061 GCA_965370235.1 uncultured Desulfuromonadaceae bacterium
GATGAAGGTGAATGGAAACCAACTAAAAAAGGGGTTACAATTCCACCTGATGCAATTGAGGATTTACTCAATTCTGTTAATAAAATTGTACAAGAAGAAGAATAGTAATTCATTTAGGGGTTGATATTATTTCAACCCCTTATATTTTAATCCGGTTTTTAAGTTCTTTTTCAGCTCTGTGAAATGCTTTCTCATCATCTATATCTATCCAGAATTTATTTTTAATATTAAAAATTTTAGCTTTTTTCTTTTCAGCAAGGATTTTTATTCCACCTGATAGTGAATCATTTCCATTTTTTGTACTTTTTTCAATGGCTTTGAAAATTTCAGGTGAACATAGAAATATTCCTGTATCGAAAGCATTGTAAAATTTAAGATTTTTCCCTATATCAATAATTTTTCCATTTTCTGTCAAAACTTTTGTTGCATCGTCAACATCAACATGATCGTTATATTTCAGATTGAAATCAACAGCAAGTGTAATCTCATCACTTTTTATATTTTCATGAATGAGATCAGAAATAATAGCTGAATCGAAAAGATGATCACTCATTAGAAGCATAAAATTATTTTTTAAGTATTTTAAAGCTTTTATAACAGAGATACCGTTTGATTTTTCTTCCCATTGCTCATTGAATATTGTTTTTATTTTATAACCGGATGTTTGAGTAATTAATTCGACGTGTTTTTCAAGTAATTCCCTTTTATACCCTGTTACAATATAAAATTTATCAATTCCGGATTTATGTGCATTGGAAATTATTCTTTGAAGTATTGAAAGACCGAGAATTTCTACTAAAGGTTTTACTTCACCTTTTGTCTGTAATCTTGAACCTTTCCCTGCAGCAATGATTAATCCATCCATTATTCAACTTTGATATTCTTAATATTTTTTATTCTTTCAAGAACAGGAGGATGACTGTATTCAATAAACACTTTTAAAGGATGAGGGGTCAGATTGGTAAGATTATCAACACTTAATTTTTGTAGGGCAGAGATAAAAGCATTGCTCTTTCCAATTGTCCGAATAGCGTAATTATCTGCTTGATACTCATATTTTCTTGAAACAATATTGGATAAAATACCAACAATTTCAGATACAGGAGCATATAAGAAACCAAAAAAAACTAAACTGGCGTAAACAGAAATATGTTCCATTCTGAAAGCTTCAAACAGGTATTCATTTTTAAGAAATATTGACAGAATGAAAAGGAGTAATCCTGTTTCCACAAATGATATCAACATTATTTTATATATATGTTTAAGCTTATAATGACCCATTTCATGGGCTAAAATTGTAAGCAGTTCATCTTTACTTTGTTTTTCTATCAATGTATCAAATAAAACTATCCTTTTAAATTTTCCAAATCCTGTAAAAAAAGCATTGCTCTTTGAGGATCTTTTGGATCCGTCCATTTTATATATTCCCTTTAATTTGAAATTCTGATTATCAGCATATTCCTCAATATCTGTTTTTAGTTCACTATCCTCTAAAGGTGTGTATTTATTGAAAAGAGGCATGATAATAACCGGAGCAATAAAGAGCATAAATATCTGAAAGAGAGATACAAAACCCCAGACATAGAGCCAGGCTAATGAGCCGAAGAATTCAAAAAACCACAAAATCAATGTAAGGACAGGAATTCCAATGATCAGTAAAAGTAAAAATGATTTGATAATATCGATTAAAAAAGTTTTTACACTTGTCCTGTTAAATCCGTACTTCTCTTCAATAATAAATGTACTATACGCGGAGAATGGTATTTTAAACAGACTAATGAGTATTATGAGCAACATAGAAAAAAGAACTCCACTAATGATATCGTTAAAATTGAACTGCCTGATAATTTTATCGAGAAAATTAAAACCACCGAATACTATGAAAGGTATAAGAATCAAAATTTCGATTGTTGCAATAAAAAGAGCAAACTTTGTTTTTTCTCTTGTGTATTTTTGGGATTTTTCATATTCATTTTGATTATATATATTTTTAAATACTTCGGGTAACTGAGTTTTTAATCTTTTTATATTAAGTAGTTCGATTATCAGATTTAAAACATAACCTGATATAATAAAAAATAATATTATTGAAAGATAAACTATCATAATTTTTTATTTCCTATGGAACTACACGAATTCCTCTAGCTCTTGGTGATTGATCAAATTGTTCAATTACATGAAAGACAATTGCTATAGAAAGTCTCGGGGAATCACCATGTATAAAATCATGTACTTTGTTAATATATATAACAATATTTTTTTCATAGTCACTGAGATCTTCTTCATCAGGATGTATGAGCTGAGCAATTGTTTTTATTTCGTATGAAGGTATGTCGAGGAACACAATAGAGCTTGTTGGATTGTGTATTAAATTTAAAAATGTCTGAGTTTTAAAATCAGAGGTAGTATACAATTCAAGACTGATCTGTTTGGTTCTGTCGAATATATCAGTTCTGGTCGAATAAATTTCATGTAGGATATTCAATTTATCCTGGAAGGGTGCTTCCCAATTTTCTTCAAATAAAGCTATTATTTCTTCTATTTTATCTTCCTTTGGAAGAAAACCAATACCTTTTACTGCATTATTGATTTTAAATTCTGTGTCATCCCGTCTAAAACCATATGTTGCTACCATTCCCGAATGAGGTCCGGCAAGAGAGGGCATCTCTCCTCTATTCCACATCTCGAGATCTTCAATTCTTCTTTTGAAATTCCACTCCATAAATTCATCTGATAGCTCCCGGATAGTAAATTCTTTCCATTCACCATCAACTTCAGCTAGTATAATTCCTTGATCATACTTGCTCATGTCCACATTGGTCTGAAAATTATTAAAACTATCAGGTTCAGTATCAGTAGTATTTTCTTCTACATTCATATTTTCTACTTCTTGATTTGAACAACCAAAAGAAAATATTAATACAGAAATCAACACAAAAAGGATCAAACATTTTTTCAAAATAACCTCCAATATTTTTATGCATTTATATTTAAATTAAGTTTTATTATGATATTAAAATTATGAAGAAAGTTCAAGATTTTTGTATAGATTTCATTGAAAATTAATATTTAATGTTAAACACTGTTTTTATTTGATAACAATTTATCTATTCTTTTTACAATAGTATGTAGATCAGTTACCGGTTTTCTTAAAATATTCTCAGTAGTAATACCAAATTCAGCAAGACTGGTTGGAACAAAATAATTTACAGAACCTGTATGGATTAAAAATTTCATGTCTGGTTGAATATCATGTGCTTGAATAATTAGTGTATTACCATTAATTCCCGGTAATTTCATATCGATTATACCTATATCGAAATTCTGCTTTGATATTAATTCAAGTGCTTCTTCTCCTGAACTTACAGAAGATATTATATAACCTTCATCTTCGAGATAAGCAATAAGGGTTATTCTTAAAAATTCTTCATCGTCAACTATTAATAATTTTATTTCTTCTTTGAGCATATAATGTCCTTATATAGTATATTTAACAGGAAGGATAATAGTGAATTTAGATCCTTTTTCAGGTATGGATTCAACTTTAATTTCTCCTCCATGGTTATTTGTTATTATGAAATAAGATACAGATAATCCCAATCCGGTTTTACTGCTGATTTTTTTAGTTGTAAAAAAAGGTTCGAAAATTCGATTTCTAATGCTCTCATCCATGCCTTTACCATTGTCATCAAATTCAATTTTTACTTTATCATTACATCTTTTTAATCGAATTATAATCCTTGGTTTTTCAAGATCATCAATTTTTTTTCCAATGAAAGATTCTGCTGCATTTTTAAGAATATTTAAAACTACCTGACTTATCTCTGATTTTATACAAAGAACAGGGGGTACATCCTGGTCATAATTTTTAAATATCTCTATATGATTAAAATTGATCTTATTTTTTAGATTGTAATCAAAGGATGCAAGATTAATTGTTTTGTCTATTAATAATTTTAGATCTTCCTCTTTGTAATTTTTATTTTCAGAAGTACTGAAATTCAACATATTTGAAACAATACTTGAAACTCTTTCACCGGATTTGATAATTCCATTGAGGAATTTTATAATTTCTCGATTTTCAAGATATTTGAATGTATTTTCAAGGTCAATCCCGTATTTTTTTGCATCTAATTTGTTAGCTTCATGTTCAGGGGAAATTCTTCTCAAAATATTCTGAGTTCCATGTAAAATACCGCTAAGAGGATTGTTAATTTCATGAGCCATACCTGCAGCAAGACTGCTGACAGAAAGCATTTTTTCAGTTTGGACCATCATCTTTTCTAATCGTACTCTTGTTGTTACATCATCAATCCTGATAATGAAACCTCTGTAATTATCTGTTTTAAGAGGATATATAATGACATCGGAAAAACGAATATCTCCTGATTCATAATGTATAAGATTTTTTAATTTCAACAATTTTTTATTTTTAAGAGCCTTTCTAATGTCTTTGATTTCAGAATTCAGATAAGGAATTACCTCATAAAAATATTTTCCAACAACCTCTTTCTGTGGAATACATAATATATTTTCAGCTTCCTTGTTCCAGTGAGAGATAAAACCTTTTTCATCTATACCAATCAATATTGATGGCATTGAGTTAATTATATCATTTAAATAATTTTTTATTTTTTTCAGGTCAGTTTTTGGAGTATAAAAGTCAGAAATATCCCGGAATGTTAGAAGTAATCCAATATTTACATCTTTTTTTTCATTGAGAATAACAACAGAGTATATAATATTCATTATATCTCCGTTTTTTGATGAGAGTATAACTTTTTCTGCTGAATTAATAGGAAAATTACTTTCAAGTACTTTTTTATATGATATTGAAATTGGTTTTAGTGAGTCAGTATCGGATATTTTAAAAACTGTTTCAATTTTTTTATTTAAAGCATCTCTCTGTTTCCATGAAGTAATAATTTCTGCTGCTTTATTAAAAAGTGTAATTTTTTCATTACAGTCTGTGATAATTACACCCTCTGTAATTTTATCAAAGATGAGATCAATTATTTTTCCGTTTAAGTTCATATTTTTTATTAAGTCATTTTTCATTTT
>CBDUTX010000188.1:0-5040 GCA_965370235.1 uncultured Desulfuromonadaceae bacterium
AAAATATATTAAGTAAATCCCTAATTTTGTTATAAATTTCTCTTTCAATCTTTTCTTTCTCATCTGGTTTTGCTAATTCAATAATTTTTTTGTAATATTTTATGGATTCATCAATTCTAAAATTTTCTTTTGTTGTCATTAATGCAGTAGTTTCAGCTTTACCAAGCCATACTTTAGTTGAATTAATATCAATTTCTAGATATTTGTTATAATAATTTATGGCTTCTTGATAATTTCCTACATCTTTCGCTCTATCAGCAAGTTCCAAAAAATTTTCTTTTTTAGCTTTTTCTTCCTTGTCTATTGCTTCTTTTACTATAATTTTAGTGTCACAGTACATACAAGTAACAATATCTTTATCTTCTGGAAGTTGAAGTTCACCTCCACAATTTGGACATTTTGCTGGTTTAAATATACTCATCATTGTCTCCTATTCTAAAAAATTATATTTGAAATTTTTGATTTGATATTTAACATTTTTATTATCCTTTAAAAATAATTAAATATAAGATCAGTTTCAAAAAATAATATAGTTTTAATAAATAAAACCATAACAAAGAAACCTCTTATGAAATAATATAATACAATATTGAGCTAATTGCTGAATATAATTTTTTCCATAATATTAAAATTCATTTGAAGTGGCATAAAAAGTATAAATATCTGCTGGTGTAAGCCCAACCAATTTACCATTTAGTTGGAAGGTAAAAAGACATTATTACAACCAAGCAAGTATATTCTTCTGTATAGTTTCTGTGGAAATGATTTTTTAATCAAAAATAATAAAATGCAAGAAGCTTTAAAAAATGTTATAAAATTACAGGTAGATGTCTGTGAAGAAAAATATAATATTAAGTGTTGATGATTCAAAATTTATCAGACGAAAGTTGAAAAATATAATTCTTTCAATAGGTTATGAATTTCAAGGAGCTGAAAACGGGATTGAAGCTCTGGTTATACTTGATAAGATATATGACTATGTATCGCTTATAGTTCTTGACTGGGAAATGCCGAAAATGAATGGCTATGACTTTCTTATAAAAATAAAAAAGGATGAAATTTTAAAAAATATTCCTGTTATAATGCTCTCAGGTGAAACACAAAGTCAAAGTATTAAAATGGCTATTCGAGCCGGAGCAGTTGAGTATATTACAAAACCATTTAATGAAGATTTTCTTAAAGAAAATATTGAAAATAATGCTTTAAAACAAATGATATGAAAGTTCAATGCTAACTCAAATAATATTATTTATTATGATTTTGACAAATTCTATCTCAGCAGAATATTTAGACAGAGAGATCCCTTTAATCTGTCAGGAATATGAAAGTATTTATCAGAGAATTGAATATTACTCGAATTTATTGCTCGGAACAAAATATGTACTTGGTCCTCTTGGGGAAGGGGAAGGTTCTTTTCCTGATCCTGATCCTCTTTATGATTTTGACAAAGTCGATTGTGTAACATTCTGTGAACAGGTTATAGCACTTTCTATTGCAAAAGAGGGTTTTGATGATTTTCTCGATATTCTGCTGCATATCAGATATTCTCAAGGTAATGTGGATTTTATTTCAAGAAATCATTATACATATACAGACTGGATACCGAATAATTCCTGGTTATGTAATAATATAACAACTTTTTTTCCTCAAACGAAAGTTATGATCGAAGAAATAGACAGGGAGAAATTTTTAAAAAATAATAATGTTATTATTGATTATTCTATTCCTATAGAAATTATTCATTGTTCTTATGTTCCTGAGAATGAAATTGAAGTCATTGAAGATCTTCTACAGACAGGCGATATTGTCATGATAGTTACAGAAAAAGCTAATATAGCGATAGCTCACTGGGGTTTTTATATTCCTTCTGCAAATTCTTTCCGTCATGCTTCGATGGGTTTGGGAAAAGTAGCTGATTTTCCCTGGAGTGATTTTAAAAAATATCTCAGACGAAAATCTGATTTTATTGGAATTATAGTTGTCAGGATTTCTGACGAACCGGATCTGTTCTGGAGATGAAAACATATAAAATGAAAAAAATAAGAATTTCAACAGGGTTTGTTTTTGACATTTATATTTTACGTCAACAGATATCTCCTTTTCTTCTTTCTTTATTTGTCTATACATTTGTGCTGATAATGAACAGATTGTTTGAGCTTGTTGATCTTATCTTTGGAAAGGGTCTTAATCCTTTAATGGTAGGAGAGATATTTTTATACAGTCTTCCATTTATCCTTGCAATTACTGCTCCTATGGCATTTCTCACGTCAATTTTGTCGATATTCGGAAGAATGTCCGAAGATTTTGAGATAATAGCATACAAAGCACTTGGATTAAATCCGTTCAGATTATTACTTCCTCTCGGTTTTGCAGCATTAGTTTTTGCTTTTTTTATGGTCTATTTCAACAATTACATACTTCCTGAATCAAATCACAGGGTTAAAAACCTTCTTTTAGTTGTAGGTGAAATAAGACCTGCTGCTGAACTTGCTCCAAGAAGTTTTATAAAAAGTTTTCCGGGATATACAATTTATGCAAGGGCTATAGACAAGACATCCCGTCCTGCAAAACTTGAAGATGTACTTCTTATAGAGAACACTGATTACGCTACCTTTGGATATGTTACTGCAAGACAGGCTTTTATATCGATAGACAGAGAATGGAATCTTATTTCCTTTGAGATGATTGAAGGACAGCGTCATATCAGTGGAGAGAATGGAGATTACTGGGAAGTTGATTTTGAAAGACAGATATTGAATGTCTTTCTTCCTCCTGATGCAAGACCTGACACTGCATTCAGAGGTGACAGGGAATTAAGTGCTGCTGAAATGATGACTTATATTAATAATTGGAAAGGGGATGTCGATTCACTTGAGAAATTTTTACTGACGATAATAGAATCTGAAGATGAGATTATACTTCAGGAAGATATGCTTGAGCATAGAATAGCAGGGGTCAATATGCAGATCAGGACAGTAAAATCTGAGATAAACAGATATCTTGTTGAAGTACACAAGAAATATTCATTACCCTTTGCAGCCATTACTTTTATTTTTCTTGGCGCTCCTCTCGGTATTAAAGTAAAAAAAGGGGGAATGGGAGCAGCATTCGGAGTAGCTATTTTAATTACAACAATATATTATATTTTTATTGTCGGGGGTGAAACTCTTTCTGACAGAGGCGTGATAACTCCTTTCTGGTCTATGTGGAGTGCAAATATCATTTTTTTCATCATTGGAATATGGTTTTATTATGATTTTTTCCATGATGGATTAAAATTCTGGAAAAAATGAAAATATTAGACAGATATATATTATGGCTTTATTTGCGTTATGTACTGATGGGAATATTCGGTTTTGTTTTTATATACCTTACTGTTGACCTTATAGACCATATACACCTTTTTTTGGATAGAAAAGTTCCTTGGGATACAATATTTTTCTACTATTACTATCAAATTCCTTCTCTCATTGTGCTTCTGACACCAATTGCAATTCTCCTTGCCTGTTTTTTTACTCTTGGAAGATTTGCAAAAAATTTTGAGATAATTGCAATGCAGACTCTCGGTGTTAGCAGTTACAGAATTATGCTTCCTGTAATTATACCTGCATTTGTACTTTTTTTACTTCTTTTCTATCTAAATGAGTATTTCGTACCTCAATATGCCAGAAAGTTCTGGTATATAAAAGAAGTAGAAGTTAATCACTCTCAACCACCATGGCATTCTCAGACAAAAGATTATGCTTACAAAGGTAGTAGAGATGATTTTTACTTTGCAAGAGTTTTTGATCCCGGTAACAGGTACATGGAATCACCCTCGGTTATTTTTATCGATGGAAGCTGGAGGATAACCAAGAAAATTGATGCTTTTTCAGCTAACTGGGACGGTATTTCATGGAATTTTTCAAGATGTTTTATAAGAGAATTTAACAATGACTTTCAATACGGTGATACTGGCTATGTTCAATGTTATTACTCTGAAGATACGACAATACAAGATCTTGCAACACTTGATCAAATGGTTGTCAGGGAATTAAAACAGGATGAAATGTCTATAAGAGAGCTTTGGAATTATTTAAAAAGGGTAACAAAATCAGGAGCAAGACCGGAAATTATTAGAAAAATTCTGGTTGATATTCACAAAAGAGCAGCTTATCCTGCAGCGGCAATTGTAATTGTTCTTATCGGAGCTCCTCTTGCTCTCGATCGAAGGAGATCAAATGTAGGAGTTGGATTTGGATTAAGTCTCCTGATCGCTTTTATTTACTGGGGAATACTACAGATTGGAATTTCAATGGGATATGCAGGTACACTTAATCCGTTATTAGCTTCATGGGGAGCAAATTTTTTCTTTTTGTTATTTGGCTTCTATCTTTTTATTAAAGTGAAACAATAACCCGAAATAACAAAGGAATTTAAATGTTCTATAAAGTTATTATAATGGGAATTCTCGAAGGATTGACGGAGTTCATTCCAGTATCTTCTACGGGTCATATGATATTAGTTGGAAATCTGATAAAATTTACCGGAGAATTCGCTGAATCTTTTGAAGTTATTATACAGCTTGGTGCAATATTTGCTGTAGTAGTTCTGTATTTTAAGAAATTTCTCGGTATTTTTAACTTCAAAAAAACAGGTTTTTATGGGAAAAATGAAATTTTATTGCTTTTTCTTACAACATTACCAGCTCTTGTATTTGGCGCTATTTTCCATGGTTACATAAAAGAATATCTATTTTCACCATTTACTGTATCAATTGCTCTTGTTATCGGTGGAATAGGAATGATTGTAGCTGAGAAATACGGAAAAGCGAGAAAAGATGATATAGATAAATTGACCTGGAAAGAAGCATTATATATAGGTTTTTTTCAGTTGATTGCTCTTTTTCCGGGAATGTCAAGATCTGCAAGTACAATTTCCGGTGGTTTGCTATTGGGATTAAAAAGAAAATTAGCAGCGGAGTATTCTTTTCTTGCAGCAGTACCGGTTATGTTTGCAGCTACCATTTATGACGGATATAAAAATGCTGAAATTATTTTT
>CBDUTX010000189.1:0-5034 GCA_965370235.1 uncultured Desulfuromonadaceae bacterium
ATAGTAAATTGAATTTATTCATATTTACTGAATTAATAATCGGATGTTTGAAATACTCCGCCTGCTTGCAGCAGGCAAGTGTTTTTCCATCTTCGCTAATTCAAACAAGCTTCGATGGACAAGTCTGTGGCGAAAAATATTCATATTGGGATGGGATTCGTGTTATTTGTGTAATTCGTTGTTAAAGTCTTCTTGTGCAGGGCTGGGCTCCGACTTGCCACAACTTCGCTAATTCAAACAAGCTTCGATGGACAGGGCTGCGTTCTATTCTTCTGTGTGGTGCTGGGAATTGTTCATTGTCTTCAGGGCATTGTTGATTGTGTTAATTTGTATACAAACCGGAATGATTGATTTACAATAACATTTCATAGTAAAAAATTATAAACAAAGAGGTCAGCAATGAAAACTATATTTACTGCAATTCATATACTGCTTGTTTCTTTTTCTTTAACAGCAGGGGTTATGTCGACAGATATAGAACATAGTTCCAATCAAGTTATCATATCGCAAATTGGTGAATACAATATGGTTCTGGTTGAAGATGGAAATAATTTCTCAACACCGGGAGCTCCTTCTCTACCTGTTCTTGGAAAGAGATATATCATCCCGCATACATCGAGAATGATAAGTGCGAACATTGACAATCAGTCCTGGAAGACCATAGGTTATTTTAATATCCTTCCCTCTCAGATGCCTGTCCCTATCGGCGCTGAGCTGATTTTTACTCCGGAAGATCCTCTGTATTATCAATCGGACAAATTTTTCCCGGAAGATCCTGTGGTCAGTTTTTCAACAGGGAACAAATCAGGATTTATGATAGCTGCTGTTTCATACTGTCCGTTAAGATATAACCCTGTTACAGGTGAATTACAGATACTTGAAGAAGGACTTCTATCGGTGACATATGCTGAAGGACTCGAAGAAGCAGTATATCTGACATCGAGACAACTTCAGGTTTTTGGTGAAGATGTAGAATCATTTGTTGAAAATTCGGAAGATGTAGGAATATATTCTCCTTATGAAAGAGAAAGTGATGGACCCACTACCGAATATATTATTGTAACACCTGCAATACTTGGAAGTTCTTTCGAACCTCTCATCAGATGGAAGATAACCAGAGGGATTGGAGCAAGGGTTGTCACACTGACCTGGGTTGTCAATAATTTTCCTGCATACGATAATATGGAAAGTATAAGAGAATTTGCCAAAACTTATCATCAAAATTACGGACTGATATATCTTGTCCTTGCCGGAGATTATGATAATCTCGGAGCGAGAATAGTTCCTGTAAATTGTGGGACTTATTCTGACAACACTCCATCAGATCTTTATTTTTCCGATGTTGTTCCATATACAAGTGACTGGGATGCCAACAATAACCATATCTTTGGAGAATATGGTGTAGATGGATGTGACTGGTATTCGGACATCTATGTTGGGAGATTCCCGGTCAATACAACAACAGAAGCACAGAGATGGGTAAGTAAAGTACTTGCTTATGAACAAAATCCTCCTTCCGGGTTTATTGATAAGTCTATCATGGCTGGAGCAGGGCTCTGGTTCAGTGGCAGTTACAACTACTATGGTAATTCTTCCTGTGATTCGATAGCTGATTCATATCTCCCGAGTAACTGGACAGATCTGAAGATGTACCAATCAGATACAATTTCATGTCCACCGGGATTTTCTGATTCCCTCAGCCAGGGTTATCACTGGTGTTATATTGCAGCACATGGAGGACCCACTGCTATTGCATGGTATGTATATCAAACCTGGCCCTCAATTATAAGTAATACTACAATGGATAACCTTACAAATGGTAACCAGCTATTTGTCATTCAGTCGATGGCTTGTCAACCGGGTTGGTTTGACAATCAGGAATGTGTCGGAGAACATATTTTCAATGCAACGAATGGCGGAGCAATTGCTGTGATGTTCAATGCAAGATACGGATGGGGATATCCACCATATCTTGGTCCTTCGGAATATACATGCATAAGAACTGCCGAGGAAGTATTTAGTAATCAAAAATGGAATATTGGAAGAGCACATGGGCTTGGAAAAGACAGGTTATTAACATGGACATGGGGATTTAATAATACAGAGCATTGGTGTATTAATGAACTCAATCTTTTTGGAGATCCTGAGACGATGATATATTCGAAAAACCCAACTTCATTAACTGTAAATCACCCTGATACGGTTTTCACCTCTTCAGGATTTTTAAATGTCGATGTCACTTCAACAGGGGCGCCGGTACAAGGAGCCACCTGTTGTTTGTGTGACCAATACGACAGTTTAAAGTGGTTTGTAGGCATAACCAACTCGTCAGGGAAAGCTTATGTTCAATATACCCTGTCACAACCGGATACATTGTTACTTACTGTTTATGCACATGATTATCTCTACTATCAGGACACTGTTGTTGTAGATACAGGTTTAAACACTGATGTTCTGACATACTGGTTTGATAATTATGATTCGACAGGTTCTTTTTCCTGGGGAGCTGCAGGAGGTTACTTCGGTATAGGATACAGATTCACTCCTGCTGAACTTGCCCCATATGACACCTGGTATATGAAGAAAGTTCTTTTCTATTTAACCGGAGGAAGTAACTCTGCAAATGATGCACATGTTGAGATATTTGGAAACGGAACTTCTGTTGTTCCGGGTGCTTCTCTTACAAACGTGCCTTTTACAGTCACAGGAGGGACAGGATGGATTGAAGTGACCCTTGGGACTGATTCTGATGTATGTATTGATGCGACAGGTGATATGTGGGTTGAAGTTGGATTTACTCCTGCTCCTTTTGAATATCCATTTTATGCCTGTTATGGGAGCAATGCGGTTCATATACAGAGTGATATGTACACAGATGGAACTACATGGGGTTTTATGGGACAAACCGGTATTAGTATAAGCTGGGCAATAAAGGTGCTTGTCGAGGATGAGAGCGGAGTTGTAGAAGAGATCGGAGGAAATGTTAATCCAGTCCTTTCTCTGTTTTCTGTCGGGAGTGTTTTTAACTCTTCCGTTGAAATAATTTATTCGGTACCTTCATCCGGATGGACAGAGTTAAAAATCTATGACATTTCAGGGAGAGAAGTGAGAACACTTGTGAACAGACATGAAGAGAAGGGAACAAGACATGTGATTCTTGATAGAAATGATAATAATGGTAATGTTCTGCCTTCCGGTCCGTATTTCTGCAGGTTGAGTACACTTTCAGGGTCGAGATATATAAAAATTGTTTTTGTTGAATAAAACACCGCCGCTTAACTTAAAAAAAGAGTATAAAAGGAGGATCAAATGAAATTTCATAAATATAAACTTGTGGTTTTATTCATTCTTTTTGCTTTGTTGACAATTTCTTGCAGCTCGAGATGTTCAGATGGAGAAAATAATACAGATGATAATTTAGATCTTGATTCCTTTTTAAATAAATATGGTTTTGAAACTGTTAATTCACAAAATGAAGAAGGAGAATTACCTCTTCAACTTGCAGCATTTAATGGAAATGTTGAAATTGTCCGTGAATTAATTGAAAAAGGAGCTGAAGTTAATGTTAGGGGTCTGGATGGGTCAACGCCTTTATCCCGTGCTTCAATAAGTGGATTTGATGAAGTTGTTGAAATTCTCATTAATGCAGGAGCAGATGTCAATTTTAGAGCAGAATTTGAAGTATTCAGCGAGACTTCCCTTCATCAGGCGGCAATGAAAGGATATGCTGATATTGTTGAAATTCTTCTTGATGCAGGAGCTGAAATAAATGCTGAAGGGGTAGACAATATGACACCTCTTCACCAAGCAGCATGGCAGGGACATCTAAAAGTAATTGAGATTTTGATTGATAGAGGAGCAGTTCTTGATATAAAAACCGAAGAAACACAAAGAACACCTCTTGATCTTGCTTTAAAATTTGAAAACTATGAAGCTGTAGAACTTTTAATAAATGCAGGGGCAAATACTGACATTCTCTATACATTGGATATGAACCTTGCAGGGCTTTTTGAAAGTGGTATGTCAAAAGAAGAAGTTAAAGAGCTGTCAAAACTATATGGAGAAGTTGAAATAGAAGAGGTTGACCTGATGGCAGAAGGAATGTCAACACCGGCACTTGAGTTGACATTTGAAGGAGATGAATCGAAATCTTTAGTGCTTCAGTTAAGTGAAATGGATTCAACTGTCTGCAGAATAGAGATTTATTCCGATAAATTTAAAACTAACAGGGGAATAGGTATTGGATCAACATTTAGTGATATTGTGAATAATTACTGGTATGACGGTCCGGTTTGGGGAGAGGAAGGAGATCTTGTGATTATAGCAGAAGAAATTAATATGTCATTTACTCTTGAAGCAGGGGACTGGTGGCAGAGTGGAGAGGTAGAAGGTGAAATTCCGGGAGATACAAAAATAACAAAAATCTTCACCTGGTAGAAAATTATATTTTATGTAGTATTGAACATTTTATTATAAAAGGTTTTAAAAGTTAAATAATGAAAACAATAAAATCAATCAATTATGCTTTTATTGATAGTCAAAACTTAAATCTTTCTATTAGAGAACAGAAATGGATTCTTAATTTCAAGAAATTTAGAGTATATTTAAAAGATAAATATAGCATTTCTAAGGCTTTTTTATTTATAGGATATGTCCCAACAGAACAGAAATTATATACCGCATTGCAAACTTATGACTATATATTGATATTCAAACCAACTTTAAAATTATCTTCTGGTAAATTTAAAGGAAATGTTGATGCAGAATTAGTTCTTCAATCCATGATTGAATTTCAAAATTATGATAAAGCATTAATTGTTTCAGGAGATGGAGATTTTTATTGTTTAGTAAAGTATTTAATCTCAAAAAAGAAATTATTAAAATTAATGATACCTAATCAAAAGAAATATTCATCTTTATATAGAAATAAAATTAAAAAACATGTTGTTTTTATTAATAATTTAAAGAATAAACTGGAAGAAATATAAAAAATGAGAGGCATTCCCGAGAGACCAGCATAGTTGGATTGCCCCT
>CBDUTX010000190.1:0-5029 GCA_965370235.1 uncultured Desulfuromonadaceae bacterium
AATTCAGATAGCCGGAACTGACGCCGTTGCGCAGCTTCCGTTTTTTGTAACAGCTTGTGACTACACCCTTATAGGTGAAGAACTCTATGCAGCAAGTGCGTATCTGTCGAGAGATCCGGTACTTGTTGGGACATTAAAGGCTCAGGATCTGGAAAAGGCTATTATCCTGTTATTTCTTGTTGTCGGATCAATATTAGCATTGATCAGCACACTTGCCTTCAAATCAGATATTATCAGCAGAATCATCTTCACCATCTTCAACATCGACTAGAGGGTCGGGGTTTGCATTTTATAGCCATTAAATTACAATATACTGTATGTATTGTTTTTATTAATTTTTGATGAGAAGTATATTTTATTCAAATATTAATTTATACCGATTATTTGTCAGACTGATATATCTTCGAGGATATAATAGAAGATATGAAAGAATAGCTCGATTGATTCCACCCGGATCAAAAGTTTTGGAATTATGCTGTGGAGATTGTTATCTATATGAGAAATACTTAAAAAATAAAAATGTCGATTATTCTGGAATTGATATAAATGAAATTTTCATAAATTATGCAAAAAAAAGGGGAATTAATGTAAAATTTATCGATATTAGAAAAACCAGGATCTTTCCCAACTCTGAAATAATATTGATTCATGCAAGTCTCTATCAATTTATTCCAAATGAAATAGAAATTGTTGAGAAAATGCTGAATTCTGCTACAGAAAAGGTAATTATTGCCGAACCTGTAAAAAATTGGGCTAATACCGGTAATTTTCCTTTTAGAAAATTTATTCACTTTTTTTCAAAACAGAAAGTTAAAACAAGTAATAAAAGATTTACAGAGAAAACATTTTATGAAATGTGTAAAAATTTTAAAGAATATTTAGAAATAACACTTAATTTTAAAAACAATAGAGAATTCATCGCAACTTTTAAGGGTCGGGGCTTGCCACAACTTCGCTAATTCAAACAAGCTTCGTTGGGCTTGCCCAGATTTCGCTAAATCAAATAAGCTACGTCGGGCTTTGCATTTTTGCATTTTTGATGATATAAATGATATAGATTATGAGAAAAGTTAGATTAACTTATCCTGGAGCATTTCACCATGTAATGAATAGAGGAATTAAGGGTGAAGATATTTATGGTAAGGATAAATATAAAGATCTGTTTTTACAAATATTGACTGAAAAAAAAGTTCCATCAGGAATAAATTTATTTGCTTATTGTATAATGAATAATCATTATCATTTGATTCTAAAAAACACTTCAGGGAATTTATCAAAGTTTATGCAGGATGTGAATTCAAAATATGCAATGATATACAGAAAATATCGCGGCGGTAGAGGATATGTTTTTCAAGATAGATTCAAATCAACTTTAATACAGGAAGATGAATATTTAAAGATGGCAATTATTTATGTTCTATTGAATCCAGTTAGGTCAAAAATAGTTAAAGATCCCTTTTTATATCATTGGAGTAGTATTGATGAATATTTTTCTGATTATGTATCCGATATTGTTGATAATGAGTTTGTTGAAAGCATTTTTCAAAAAAGGGAAAATTTAGTATCTACATTAAATATCTGGATAAATAATGAAGGATTATCAACAACGAAAACAAGATATGGTGATGTTTTTGGAGAAGAGGAATTTAGAGATATTTCTTTAAAAATATATGATAGGAGAAAAAATGTTAAAAAATCTCCGAATAGAAGATTGAATGATAATTTGAGTAAAAATATTAAATTTTTACTTGAGGAATTTGAAAATGAAGAAGGGATTAAAATAAATGAAATTGATGTAAATAAAACTTCTGGAAGGAAGTTAAGAGAAAAATTAATTATTAAATTGAGAGAGCAAGGGGATATTTCATATAATGATATTAATATTTTAGAACCTTTTAAAAAATTGAAGTTTTCCTATCTTGGTAGATTGTATAAAATTTCAAAGGAAAAAATGCAAAAATGCAAACCCCGACCCTAATAATGTTGGTTTTGGTGATTGGGGTTAGATCTGCACCACTACCTCCGAGAGAAGTAAATGCTTATGATTATCCAGATGATAGAGGAGGTAGAATAATTGTAAGCTGGGAAAGGAGCTTAACCGATTCTGTCAGTAATTACAATAATGTATGGGGTTATAGAGTATTTAGAATAAATATCGAATCAAATGAAACTCTATTTCTCGGATTTGTCGACAGATGGCAGAGTTTGCTTTTTGTTGACAGTACAGCAGTAGATGGGAAAATTTATCAATATCTTGTACAGACTAAATCAACACTTGGAACTTCTGACTACAGTGTTTCAAATATAACTAAATCAAAGTCTTCTTATATCTACTTTGGACGTATCAATGTATTGATTTTTTTAATTTTTACGATCATTGTTTTTTTTATATACAGAAGAAAAATTATGAAAGGATTGATTCGGAATATCTACAGCGACAGAACAGATTGGTCAATTGAAAAGGGAAAACCTGTAATGATAATAATAAATTTCAAAGAGGTAATACAGGGAATATTTCTAAATAGAATAATTAACGATCTAAAATGGCTAGTGCAGAGGATCATACGAGCTGATGGAGAAATTAGAATATTAGTTCCAGGATACATTCTTAAAACAGTTTACTGTGTTGTCAGAGAAGTATTCATGAAAGAAGAAAAACTACACAGGTTAAATCCTTTATCACTGAGAAGAATCTGGTCTTCAGGTTCTTCCTTCTCCGAAGAAGCATGCAGATTGGTTCATTACTGGAAACCTGGAGTTCTAATTATCATAGGAGAACCTGGACAATGGGTTTTTCCTGCTGTCAATGCTGCTATTGATGAATCTTCAGAAATTATCGGATGGAATGTCAGTAAAAGATTATTTTCAGCAGCATTGCTCAGTGAAATTGATTTAAAAAATATCACAGGTGACCTTTCGCATATATTTTTTCCAGATATTATTTTAAGAAAATTAATTTCAGTTTTTATTGTCATAGTAAGTTTATCCATTTTAGTAATATTCTTTACATGGATCTTTTTTGGTTCCGGGAATGTTCAGTTTTTTGATAGTTTGAGAGATGGAATTATTTACTTCCTGAAATAGTATGAAAATAATAACTTCACTACTTATAATATTAATGATCTTCCTCTTTTTTGCTGTTCCCGGTAGTATTGGAGAAAAGCTTGAAAAAGAATTACTTTATGGTTTCAGAATACTTTCCGGTTTTATTTTAATCACTGGAGCTGTCAAGATACTAATTATCCAAATTAAGAGAAGGAAAATAAAAGGATATCAGTCTTTAACCGGAAACTTGATATTAATACTGAGCCCTCTACTTATATTAGCTCTTTTTATTAACAATTTTTCTGAATTTTTTATAAATTCCATAGCAATACCTCTATGGTCAACCTTTGCTGCACTTGGGGGATTAAGTCTCAGTGTAGCAGTGATGAGAGCATTAAAGTTAAGAAAATGGGAATCAATTTATCTTGCTCTTATATCTTTAATTTATCTTCTTATTCTCTCTCTCCCCGGTTCAGTTGTCAGTATTTCAGTACTGGGTCATCCAACCTTATCCTTTCTGACAACTGTCAGGATATTTTTTAGATATGTATTTATTGGAGCGGTTCGAGGATTATTACTGGGATTTTTCCTGATGATTTTTGTCCAGAAAATAAGAATCATGATAGGTTTTGAAAGAAGGAAAGATGAATTTATTACCTAACAGAGAAATGTGGCCAGTCTGGGTGATTCTTCTGATTTCTATTCTTGGATATATAATCGGAAAACCTGAAGCAAAAGCTTTTTTAAATGTTCAATATGAAAGTCCTTCAGAAATTGCTATTTCCGGAGAACCGGTTTTTATGATTCTTGATTTTTCTCCGGAATCATGGGATGAAATGTCCCCGGCTTTTATACAGTTTTCAAAAGATATGTTAAATAGTGGGCATGATGTTTATTTTTTTTCTACAAATATATTTTTAACTCCATGGTTAGAAAATTTTTCCAAAAATATAAATAATGTTTCTTCAACAGAAGAAAGAAAAACATTATCTAAATTTGTAGGCTTCTTACCAGGCTCTCCTGCTGCAATTATTGAAATATTAAGAGCTCCATCACTTGTTATCTCTGATTTTAAAATTGAAAATCCTGAGGATAAATTGATGATTGTTTTCACAGGTGATGAAGATTATCACAAATGGTTTTTTTATGGGTGGTCAAGGTATAAGAACAGAATTGTTTTAATTGTTCCTTCAATACTTTATCCTGAAGCGCTTGTGTATAAAAATGCCGGAGAAGCCATTGAAATTTATCAGGGACTCTTACATTTAAAAGGAAGTAATATTAATAGAAGAAAAGCTCTGGTTTCCTGGTTCATTTTCTCATTGATTGGTCTGTCTTTATTACGTCTCCTGAGAGCACCTGTTTTTATATGGTGGGTAAGAAGGTTTAAAAAATTTCATAAAATGATGAAATGATCGAATACTTTGCTGGTCTGTTAATAATAATTGTCATTTTCAGCTTTATATTTAGAGAAGGATTCCTTTATAGAGCTGCAGAAGCATTATTAGTTAGTGTTAGTATTTCTCTATTAGTCTGGTCAGGATATAAATATTTTCTTCAACCTCAATTTGTAATTGCAACGTATGAACCTTACAGGTTTTTATGGTTTGTTCTGGGGGGGTTTATAGTTTTAGGTGAAATTCCCGCATTTAAACGCTTTTCATTGTTTTCTACAAATATCTTTGTTGGTTTGGGGATAGGTATATTTCTAACAGGAGTAGTTCAAGGTTTTATTTTTCCTCAGATAGCTTCAATATTTTCCTGGGATGCAACAGGTAAGAATTTGATATTAATATTTTTTTCTGTTTCAAGTACATTTTTTGTACTTATTTTTTTTCTGAGAGAAGATTTTTCAAGAAACAGAGGTATAATTTATATTTTAATTATCATTGGAAAAATTGTACTGTTTTATTCAATAGGAGTAATTTTTGCAGCACTTATATTTACTCTTGGAACATATCTTTCAGGAAGAGTTGCTTTTTTG
>CBDUTX010000191.1:0-5028 GCA_965370235.1 uncultured Desulfuromonadaceae bacterium
GAGGAGATTTTGGAAATCAGGTAATGATGAAGATAAATTAACTGCATATAATACTCTTTACAGTGTTTTAATGATTTTCACAAAAATCATTGCTCCATTTCTTCCTTTTCTATCTGAATATATTTATCTTGCTTTGAAAAACGATGAAGAAAATGATAAAATGAGTGTACATCTGAATGACTGGGTAGAATCAGATACACTACCCTATGATGAGGATTTGATGATAAAGATGAGAACTGTGAGAAAGATTGTAAAGCTTGGACACAGTCTTAGAAAACAGGAAGGTATCAGGGTTCGACAACCTCTCTCCTGTATTAGGATTTCCGGTGAAAATGCTTCGGATGTACTTGATTTTTCTAATCTTATTGAAGAAGAACTGAATGTAAAAAATGTTCAATATGTAGAAGATTCAAAAGAACTTGGAATCCCTGTTTTAAAGGTCAATGCAAAATTAGTAGGACCAAGACTTAGGAAAAAAGTACAGGAGCTGATAAAAGCCGGGAGAGATGGTGATTTTAAAATGAATACAGAAGGTTCTGCAAGTATTTTAAATGAAGTATTGAAACCGGAGGAATTTTCAATCCAATGGATTGCACGTGAAGGATCCGATTGTACATCAGAAGGTAATCTCGTTGTCTCTCTTGATTTGGAGTTAAATGATGATTTAATTGATGAAGGAATAGCACGGGAATTGATCCGACAGATACAGAATGCAAGGGCAAAAGCAGGTTATCAGGTTTCTGACAGAATCAGAGCTTCTCTTGTCATCCCTGATAAATGGATCGGACCATTGAAGAGACATTCGGAAATAATTATGAATGAAACACTGTGTGTTGATCTACAAACGGAAAAGAAAGATAAAGAATGGTTTCTATGTCAGGAAGAAATTTTAGGAGAATCTATACAGGTTTATTTATTAAAAGCCATAAATAATATATGAAACAGCTTCTTATTGCAGATAATAACAGCAGAATAATATTTTTAACTGATGATATCAGCTATGAATTTAGTTTTAAATTAGGTGACAGGTTACCAGTTGAATCACCACTTGCAGATATTGTAAGAAATGTTTTAGAAAATCTTGAACTTATGCCTGTTTCTGAATACATTGAAAATATTGGTCAAATTATTGCAGTACCTACTATTTATAAAGACACCGGGAAAGCTGTGGTTATTTATTTAAGTAGTGAAATTGCTTACAAAAAATTAATTGAAGAAGAGCAGCAAAGAAAAAAAGCAATATTCAATCTTCTCATTTCATGGAGAAAGATAATCATGGCAGATAATCTTAAGGAAAAACTGGACTTTGCAGTCAGGACTGCAAAAACATCGGGATGGAAGAAGATTACTTTCTGTTACAAATGGAAACAAAAAGTTTATTATACATTTTGCGGTTATTCCGAGGATGAAGAGAAAGATATTGTTTCAAATGTTTCTGAGAATCTTCCTGAAAAACTGGAATCGATTTCAAATGAAATGATGAGTTCAAAAGGAATATATTATATTGTACCAGGTTTTAAAAGAACCGATTCAATACTCGGGAAAGACAAGTCCAAATTTTGGAAACCTGAATATTTAATTGTTGCTCCTTTTATAAGGCGTAAGACTATATATGGAGGATGGCTTATTTTAGATGATCCTCTTGTGGAAGAAGATCCCGCAAGAGAAGAACTGATGACATTGATTGGATTTTTCCAGATGGTAATAAGTGAACTGGATATTTTTCAAACAAATAATGAATTAATTAATGTTCAGAAAGAGAAAGACAATCTGCTCTGTGGAATAGCTCATGATATCAAAAATCCTCTTGCAGTCATTTCAGGATATGCAAATATTCTCCTTGATATAAAAATTTCAAATGAGAAAAGAGATTCTTTTTTGAATATTATTCTATCCAAATCTAAACAGATTTCTTCAATGATCGAAGATCTGCTCGAACTTTCTCATCTGCAGGATCTGGAAGAACTTATCAATCCACAGAAAAATAATCTTAAAGAAGTGGTGAAATCTGCATATCTTGCTCAATTTGATTTTGCTGATCAGAAAGGAGTGAAATTAGTTATATCTTTACCTGAATCAGAAGTGTACCTTTTAATTGATAAAAGTTATATAAAAAGAGCTATCTCAAATTTATTAAACAATGCTGTAAAATTCTCGAATAAAGGGGGGGAGGTTAAACTTTCACTTTATTTACATGATAATAGATGGAATATCAAAGTTCAAGATCAGGGAATAGGAATTAATGATAGTGAAATGGAAAAAATATTCAAAGAATTTTACAGATCAGATAGGGCAGCATCATTCCCGGGTACAGGGCTTGGACTTTCTCTTGTAAAAAGGATTTTACAGCTGCATAATGCACAGATATTTGTTGAAAGCAGTCCTGATAAAGGGAGTTCATTTATAATTCGGTTTCAGGAAAGGGAGTTAGAAGATGAAGACTAAACCTCTTATATTAGTTGTTGATGATGACAGAGAATTAGTTGAACTAATTAAATTTAATTTTGAGCAGAGAGGTTGGAATGCAATAGTAAGTTTTGACGGGATGGATGCAATTTTAAAAATTAATCATAACAAACCAGATATAGTGATCTCTGATATAATAATGCCAGGAGTCGATGGATATTCTCTGCTTGAAACAGTAAAAAATGATCCTGAATTGAAGAATATTCCTTTTATTTTTATCTCAGGAAGAAAAACAATTGAGAGCAAAGTTAGAGGATTACAGGAAGGTGCAGATGATTATATAGTGAAACCTTTTGTATTTGAAGAATTGTTTGCAAGAGCCAAAGCTCATTTTAATGTATCACAAAAGATAAAAAAACTTGAATCAAAGGGTTTAAGAGGTAATCTTGATGTTCTATCAATAATAGATGTGCTTCAAAATCTGTCAATTTCTAAGAAAACAGGATTATTATCAATTGAATCAGATGAGAAGACGGGAGATATTTTATTGAGGTTAGGTAAAGTTGTAACAGCTAAAATTAGCAATAAAGAGGGTTGGAATGCACTATACACAATCCTTTCTATTAACAAAGGACATTTTTCCTTTTGTGAACAGGAAGTATACGGAGAAGAATTTCCTGAAACTATTGAAAGATTAATTCTTGAGTTTGCCAAAGAATTTGATGAAGAGCAGAAAATGTTAAAAGCTTTGGGCGGAATTAATGTTAAATTTAAGATAATCAAAAGATGTAAATTCAAAGATAAACAGGATACTCTAGAATCTATTATACAATATATAGAAGAAGGGAAAAGTATTAGGCAGATGATAAAGATTTTTACATTATCTAGCTATTCTATTGTTGTAAAATTATTTAATTTATTCTCTGAAGGTTATATCGAGGAAGCTAATTAGATTATCAACTAATTACATTCTGGTAAAATATCCTGTAGATTGAGAAATTTATGCAGAAAAAGAAAATAAGACTATTGTTATTTAGTCTAATTATTCTTTCCAGTTCTCTTCATGGAAAACCTGCTTACTATTTTGCTCCGACTACATGTCAAAAATGCAAATCATTTTATTCAAAACTGAAAAGACTGGAAAATATTGATCCCTCATTTCTTGTTTATGGATTTGACCCATATACAAATGCCGGCAGAAATGAGTATTTAAAAAAATGGAACTCCTTGGAATTTAAAGATGAAGATAATTATTTTGTTTTTCCAGCTCTTTTTGTTGGTGATACGGTTCTTATTGGATTGGATTTTGATGATTCTTTGATATTTCATTGTTTTTATAATATTGAAAGCCATAGTAATGTGGAAGAGGAGAAGAATTATAATTTTTTCTATATATTATTCCTTGGTCTTCTCGATGGAGTTAATCCCTGTGCATTCACGGCTCTTGTGTTTTTGATATCTTTTCTTACATTGAAGAAAAAGAAAAGGAAATATATTTTTTTATCAGCAATACTATATATCTCAGGAGTATTTGTATTTTATCTTATTTTCGGATATGGTATGCTTCGTTTGATAAAAGATCACCTTAGCATTGTCCCCGCTTTTTCAATTGTAGTGAAGTTATTATTATCTTTTTTCTGTTTTATTGTTGCCTTTCTTCAATTTTCAAGTGTATTAAAAAATGAAACCAAACACACATCTTTATCTTCCGGGAATGTAAAAGGAATCCATAAAATAATCCGATTGACATCAAATAAATTATTTTTTCTGTCTTTTTTTGTTGGTTTTGCTGTTGGTTTTTCTGAATTATTATGTACGGGACAAATATATCTTCCTACTTTGATCGTTATTTCAAGTTTTGATTTTCAAGCTGTTTTCAATCTTGTGTTGTATAATATATTTTTTATTCTACCTCTTATAATAATAGTAATAGTTTTCTGGTTTTTGCCGAAGACTTCGGTGTTCAGTCGGTTATACGATAAATACTGGAAAACTTTGAAGATAATTATGGGAGTTGTGATGATAGCTCTGGGTATTTATCTTATTTATATCGCTGTAAATGTTCTATAAAATGTTCTTTAAAATCCAATTATAACTCCCGCTATATAGGATAGTTTCATTATTTACATGGTATTTTAACCAATATCGATTATGTAGGACATTTCAAATTGACATTATAAATATATTCCAATATTATTCAATTCTATATAATAAGATGTTAGGAAGCCTAAGGTAAAATTTTTATATTAATAGGAGGAATTGTGCCCGGTAGACTAGGTCGAAATCTTAGAAAAGGTCATATTGCGGAAGATATTGGGATTGGCGTGTTACGAGGTTTTTCAGCTGTTGCAACAGTCCGTCAACAGGATGATATTGGTGTTGATGCCTTCGCAATTCTTCTCAGTCAAGATGGGCAATTTCTTCATGCGGAATCCACTTTTGGAGTTCAATTTAAGGCAAAATCCATTAAAGATGTTTTCTATGATGTAAAGGCTACTCAATGGTTTAAAGAATTAGAAATACCTTTATTTTTCTCTAGAGTTGATTCCATTAAAGGAGAGATATCTTTTTATTCAACGAACAGGTGGAATCAGCTTAATCCAAGTTATAAATATAAAGATA
>CBDUTX010000192.1:0-5021 GCA_965370235.1 uncultured Desulfuromonadaceae bacterium
AAGCTTCTTTGGGCTTATCTAATATATATGGACAATAATACAATGAACAATTATCTCGGAATATGAAGAAAAAGAGAAAAAAATTATAAAAGTTTAATAATTATTGGAATTAGTATGTAAATAACTGTACTCCATCCAGGGATGATAAAAGAAAGTCCCATTGCTAATAAAGAAACTATAGGCATAACAGAGCCTTTTTTTATTGAATATTTCAAATTAAAACCTTCTTTAGTGTTATCAATAAGGTGTTCATTTTTTGAAATATAATGCCATTGAAGGAGAAATACCGAACTAATTGCGAACATATTAAGATTAAAAAGAAAAGCAGCTACAATCAGGTCATTGTGATTGTCAAGAAGTGAGGTAGTAAAGGGAACAAGAGCTATTAAAAGAAGAGAGAAATTATTGAGCCAGAGAATCTTAGTAGTAACATGCTTGATAAAGTGGAATTGTTTATGGTGCAGTATCCAAAAAAAGCCAAGAATGAGAAAACTTATTACATAATTTAATATCTGAGGAAATATTTCAGTAAGCATATCCTTTAATATTTCCCATTGTGAACCTTTAAATATTATATTTATCTCGATATTGAGGACCAGTAATGTCATTGCTATTGCAAAGACTCCATCGGTTAAACCTTCAATTCTCGAAGGAGTCAAACCTATGATCTCTTTCTGCTGATTTATTCTTTTAAGCAACATTAAAATACTCCATATATATCATAAAAACAATTGAGATTTAAAAGTTAGTTATTTTTTATACAATTAAATTATGTTATAATATAAAAAAAACAAAATCAATTTTTATATAAGAAAAAAAGATTTTTTCTACGTTTAATTTGTAAAAACATCTTATTTATACTAAAAATTATTTTTAAAGGTTTTAAGGGGGAGAGATGAAAATCCGGATCATTTTATTATTAATAACTTCAAGTATTCTTTATGGCAGTTATGACAGTAGAATTGAGATCATTAGAAGTGAACTAAGTAAATTTTCAGGTACAGTTGGGGAATATATTCAGATAGATCAAATTAAAGATAATGTAATTGAGACCAGACTGAATTCTGACATCCTTCTAAAATATTATAAATTAGAGAGGGAAGGATTGGATTTAACTTCTGTAGATGGAGATGAGGTCTATATCGATACTAATGTTTTTATAGATTATGATACAGCAATTTATGAAGACATTGTGATTGTTGGTAATGCCCAGTTCATTGTTAAGAACTGTAATTTTACACTTAAAGGTAATTTAACTCTGGTTCAGAACACTCTATTTTCTGTTGACAGTTCTAATTTTAATATTCCTGAAGATTTTATCTATCAATATTTGATTCTATCAACCGATACTTCTTCAATTAGTATTACAAATACAGTATTGAACACATCAAATTTTCCAATATCCTGTGGATTGGCAGTAAATGGAAGTTTTTATATGGAAAATGTTGATATGACTTCATCTTTTATAACATTTTCATTGATGCACAACAGCAATGCTGAGATAATTAATACGGATAAAGCCGGTGAATTTGTCATGTTCACATCGGATTCAGCCAGGCTTCATATTACAAATTCCGATTCAGTACTTGTATGGCTTGGTTTCCCGAAATATTCATCGGGGGAGATTTCAAATACTCCTGCATGGGACCAATGGGTGGATTCTTTTACTTATCCTGACAGCAGTTGTTCAGGTCTTTATTATACAGTTGAAGTTGAAAGCCTGTACGGATTATACATAGCCTCAATGGCTGAGGAAACCACTGATGTAACCGTGAGGGATTCAAAGATACTGGCAGCAGGGAATATTTTCATGGATTCAATACAGGATACAATTTCGGGTCTTGTAAATTATTCATATTATTCCAACTTCACTGCTCCGTTTCCGGATCGGACACTTAATCTGATAAATTCTGAACTTAATGCCTGGAATCTTTATTTTTTCGGAGCACATAATGTAACTATAAAAAGTTCAATTTTCGGTGAATGTCTTACAGCTTCAAATTCAAAAGTACTTATTATGAATTCAACATGTGATGGAGCAGGTGGGCATATAGGAGCTTCTGATTCTACCATTTTTACAGCTTTTATGATTTCAGTTTTCACAGATGTTCTCCTAGAGATAAATTCAACTTCAATCATTATCAATTCAAATATACTTCAGGGGCATTTAATTGCAAGAGACAGAGCTATTGCAGTACTGTACAACACAACGTCTGCAAATCCATTCCAGGTTTATGATTCGGCAGCTATTCTTATCACGGCAATCTATCCGCCGGTACCGGCATATGTTGACGATACGATTTCAATTCAGGGTAGTGCTGCAATTGAAAGAGCTGCCATCTCACCATTTGATTATGTCGGCTACAGGATGGAATATGCTCCAACAGATGACACTTCTCAATTTTTCACTCTATGTGATCTTCAGACTTCACAGGTTCTCAATAATGAGATATGTGAATTCAATACTTCCGGATTATCTGTTGGAAACTACACACTGAGAATGTGGTATATTTTCTCTGCTTATACACAGACTGACAGTTTGAATTTTGACAACTGGGTGGAACTTTCTGCAAATGTCGGTGTGGAAGAAATAGGTATTGATTCTCAAAGTTATTTTGAATGCAGGTTTTTCGGGGATTTTATTGAAATCAATTATGAACTTCCCAAATCTGATTTTGTAACAATATCTCTTTTCAATATAGCCGGACAGAAAGTGGAAGATATATACAGTGCTATAAAAGGTGTCGGTAGGCATCAGATGAGGTGGAGAACTGAGGATATTCCTTCAGGGCAGTACTTTGTTGGATATTCGGTTGGATCTGAAATGTATGGTTTTAAAAAAGTGATGATTTTAAGATGAGAATAAACAAAATGAAAGAAGTAATTTCATTCTCTAATTACTTTAAATTTTTCTATAAACTCAATTCATCATTTAAAGAAAAAATCAATTTTTATTAATTTTACTTAAATTTATGGATGTATTAAAATATTGAAAGTATATATCAAAAGGACCTTTTATTGTTTTAAATAGTTAACCTGGAGGATAGAATGAAAAAAATAATTTTACTTTCTCTAATTACTATTCTTTTCTTGTTATCTTCTTTATCTGCTCAAGCAATTATTATTGACCACAATTGCACAAATTTATCAGCAATTGACTCTTTAGCAATTGAACAGGCAAAGGATTCTCTTCATATTGCTTATGGTCATACCTCCCATGGAAGTCAACTTACAACTGGAATGACAGGATTGATTGGTCAGGATAGTTTGATTGGATACAAGGGTGATATATACCAATGGAATGAAGGAGGAACCGGAGGAGCTTTAGATATCGATGATTACTTTGGTTCAGGAGATCTTGGACATAATGGAGATACAACCTGGGCACCCCCTACAAGAACTTATTTGGCAAGTCATACTGATGTCAATGTAGTTATCTATTCCTGGTGTGGAGGTTGTTCGGATAATACTGTTGCAGGAATTCAAATTTATTTAGATAAAATGACTGATTTGGAAAATGATTACCCAAATGTTACATTTATTTATATGACTGGGCACAGAGATATTTGGAGTGATGACACACTGAAAAGAAACAATCAAATGATAAGGGATTACTGTATAGCAAATAATAAAGTATTATATGATTTCGCAGATATAGAGAGTTATGATCCTGATAGTGTATATTATGAATATGCAAATGATAATTGCAATTATTATGATCAAAATACAACTCTTCTTGGTAACTGGGCAGATGAGTGGCAAAATACACATGCAGAGGGAATTTATTGGTATGATTGCACTGCTGCACACACCAGACCATTAAATGGAAATCGAAAAGCTTATGCAGCCTGGTGGTTATGGTGTCGGATCTCCGGATGGAGTGGTCCTTCTTCAATTGAAGAAAATGAAAATCCAATTTTACCAAATGATTATAAACTAAGTCATAATTACTCAAATCCCAATAATCCAATTGTTAATATTGAATATTCTATTGCTGTTGCTTCCTTTGTAAAAATAGAAGTGTTTAATTCCATTGGTATGAAAATAGGAACATTAGTGAATAATTATAAAAATGCCGGTATTTACACAGTTGATTTTGATGTAAGGGATTTATCATCTGAAGTTTATTTTTATCGAATCACTACAGATAATTTTATTGAAACTAATAAGCTGATAATAATAAAATAGTATCAAGAAGTTCCCATCTTGGTGATGGGAACTTTATTTTTAAAATTCCAACGGAGATTTTATTTGACTTGAGATCCATGAATCAGTACCAAAGGTCTTGTCACACCTGCTCTTATCTGTGTTCTGCCTGAAAGGCTTGCTGTACTCCCTTTCATTTCTTTAAACAATTCTATGTATTTTTCATTCATTTTAATATTTCCAAAACCTTCGGTTAGGATCAGTGTAAAGGGTATTTTCTCCTCTCCTGTCAGGGCTACTCCAATTTCTTCATTGTAGAAATTTACCCAGTGGAGATTGTTCATCGAAGGTGCTATTATACCTGCAATTTTTAACTTATTTGCATCTTCAAGAAATTTATCATCAATTTGATTGAATGATACAACTACCTTTCCGGAAAATTTGGAAGTTATTTTTTCCCTGACCTTTACGAGAATAATTTCTCCGAAATTCTCACCGCCAAATCCAATTACACCAAACAATAAGGTTCCTTTAGCTGAAATATTTACCGATATATTATCTCTGATATCAATGACCCTGCCTTTTAAAAAGGACATCAGGGGTATTGGATTTACATTGTAATGGATCGTTACTAAACCTTTCTTTGTGTCAATTTCACTGATAATTCCTGTTGAAGGAGATTTTATGAACAGTCTTTCTCTTGGAAGGGATGCAAGGAAAACACCTTTCTCGATAAAATCACCTTTTTTAAATCTCAAATAGGATTTTATGTATTTTGGTTTGACATTTATTCTCTTTGCAATATTTATTACAACCGGTTTATCGCTGTAATCCTGTATTTCTCTGAGAACTATCATTCCATTTGTTTCAATTTG
>CBDUTX010000193.1:0-5016 GCA_965370235.1 uncultured Desulfuromonadaceae bacterium
ATGCTTAAAAGCTGGGAATTTTCCCAAAAATATCCATTTAAGTTGTGGGTGCCTTTTATATTAATATTATTTGTATTTATAATAAGCCTTATTTCTGTAAATAGAATTCCGGTATATATTATCAAAATGATAGATTATTCAATTTTATTTATATTATTTCTAATTTTTTGTGCCGTTCTGATTTTTCTTTATGTATATCTGAAGAAGATAAGGATGTTAAAATTCTCTATTGTAGCAGGATTATTATTAATAACTTTTTTCATGTTATATAAGTATTTATTATGATTTTTTTATGCAATTTTTAACTGTTTGTGGAGTTTACAATGTTTTTTTTGTTTTTTTTGCTGTTGACCTATACAGGTGATGTATTTTCAATTGGGGATGAAGTTGAGGTTATCATAGTATCTGAAACGGAGAATGAAGGTGATAATATATATTCAATTCAAAACGATGGTTCTATCATTTTACCTCTTGTCGGTAGAATTCATGTCGTAGGACTAACCATAGAACAGGCACAGGATACAATTTCATTTCATCTCAGGGATATTTACAGAGACCCCACGGTATATGTCATCCCTCACTGGAAGGTTACAATACTTGGCTTTGCAAAGGTTCCAGGTGTTTATACAGTTCAGGGTGGAGCAACAGTTTCTAGATTACTTGCTCTTGCAGGAGGACAGGATTCAAGGGCTGATTTAAAAAGAGCAATACTTTACAGAGATGGGGAAGGGATAAACTTAAATATCGTTGAATGTATTGCAAATGCAGGAACTGACAAAGACCTCAGTTTGAAGTCGGGTGATGTCATTTACATACCAAAAGTTTGGTGGCCTTCATGGACAGAATGGGGAGCAATTATGACCACAGTAACTTTTTTTCTGACAGTATATTCTTTTACAAAATAAATGGATTAATTTTTTATGGAAAATACGGATAACAGACCTTCTGATGAATTCAACTTGATGCGCAATACTATCGTAAGGGCAATAATTCGTTATAGATGGCTCATACTTATAATTTTTACGATTTCTGTCATCACTTCTCTTTCTTCCTCTTCAAAACTGGTTGACATATACAGTGCAACGGCAACTTTAAGATTTCAGGATGAAACAGGTCAGGCTACAAGATCTCTTGGTATCTTGAATCAAATGGGATCATGGTCTTCATACAGATGGAATATGGATCCAATTTTAGATCAGATGTCCATTATCCGCTCGAGGAGCGTAGCTGAAGGAGTTGTCAGAAAACTGAATGCAAATTATACATTCAGAGGTCTTAGTTTTACTAAACCCGGTAATACAACAATTGAGGTAATATGGCTTTCAGAGAATCCAAAATGTGACAGTTATCGGATAGTAATATCTGAAGATGGATCATTCCATGTTTTTAGTGAGGGTAATACAGAAGCAGGAAATGGTTTTATTGGTGATACGGTTAATCTTGATTTTGCATGGATATTTATTCATCAGAAAGAACCCGACACAGGTTCGGGATATATCAAGATTATTCCTATCGAAATAATTGCTGAATACTACAGAAGAAGACTGGCAGTTTCCAACATTGAACAGACTAATATGCTTGCGGTGACGATCAGAGATCCTAATCCTGAAAAAGCCAGAGAAATTGTCAATGCTTTTGCCCGTGTAATTATTGAATATGATATACAACGGAGCAGGTCAGTTGCACGAAGTGTCAGAGAGTTCATAGAGCAACAACTTCTTATAACCACTACAAGTTTGGAAGAAGCAGAAAAGGACTTGAGATCAATTCAGGAAAAATATGGATGGTTATCTGCTTATAGTGAAGAAGTCAGAGTCCAGCAACAAATTGGAAATCTTGCAACCAGCAGAGTTGATGCAATGGTTAAAGTAAGAACATTGGAGGAGAGGAAAAGAGTTTTAAAAGAACAGCTCGAAGGATATGGTGCTTTTAATATTTACAGTGAAGCACAATTCAAACCGGAATTGAGTTCTAATCCTTCTCTCAATGCAATTCAGACTGAAGTTAATCAGTATGAAATAGAACGTGCTGAATTACTGGGGAAATATACTGAAAATCATCCGAGAATAAAAGAAATTGACAGTATTCTTATATTTTTAAGAGATGAACTTGTTCTTCAGGTTCAGCAGCAGATGTCGGAATATGGCACAGGTCCAGTTGATGAGATCTGGTCGAGTCTTGCTTCATCATACATAATGACCGAGGTTGAATTATCCTCTACAAGAGCTCTTCTCAGAGCCATAGAAACTGCGATCGAAAATGTCAACAGTGAACTGGACAGCTTACCTGAAGAGATGGCTATGTATGAAAGAGTATATAGGATGGTGGAAGTTGAAAAACGGACTTATAGTACTTTACTTGAGAAACTACAGGGAGCAAAAATATCTGAAGCAACTCAAGTTGGTAATATATCTCTTGTAGATACTGCTTTGACTCCATCGAGACCAATTGGACCAAACAGGAAAAAAAATATTATAATAGGAGCTTTTGTAGGGTTGCTTCTAGGGATAGGTTTATCTTACATCCTTGAGAAGATTGACACGACTATAAGAGATGTAGAGGAGATAGAAGAGCACCTTGGATTAACTGTCCTTGGGATAATTCCAATTATATCTTATGATAAATTTTCAGCTAAGAGAAGAGTAAAGGAAAAAGACAGAAAAAGTTCGGATGAGGAAATTGCAGAAAATATAAAAAGCCATTTAATCACTCATTTTGCTCCAAAATCACCTGTTGCTGAAGCTTACAGAACTATTAGAACAGGGATTCAATTCAGTTCAGTTAAAGAACCAATAAAGACTTTACTTATAGCCAGTGCTCTCCCAAAGGAGGGTAAATCTACAACGGCAGCCAATCTTGCGGTAGCTTTTGCACAACAGGGACTAAAAACACTTCTTATCGATACTGACATGAGGAAACCGGTGATACATCATGTTTTCAATATTGCCAGAACACCTGGTATTGTTGAATGTCTTATGAAGGAGAAAAAGATAGAGCAGATAGTTAATAAAACTGATGTTGAAAATCTATTTATCATATCCTGTGGAGCAATACCTCCAAATCCTTCTGAAGTAATTGCCTCTACCATGATGGATGATTTTATATTGGCAGTGAAGAAAAAATATGATTTTATAATTTTTGATTCTCCTCCACTTCTTGCCGTTACAGATGCAACTTTACTGTCAACAAAAACAGATGGTACCTTATTAATTATTAGAGCACAAAAAACAGACAGAGATGCAGCACAGGCTTCATTGAAATTATTAAAAAATGTCAATGCAACTGTTAAAGGGTCCATATTAAATAATGTTGATATATCCTCAAGGTATGGTTATCACTATTATTACAGGTATTATTATCAATACTACTATGGTCATGGACGTGAAGGATTCAGGAAAAAAAGAAAATATAAAAAAAATATTTTTAAATATTTAAATGATTTTTTTAAATAAGAATTCTGTATTAATGTTAAAAATTAAAGTAGATTTACTTTATCAATGGTAATGTAAAAAATGAACAAAAAGAAAAGGAGTCGGAGATGAAGAAGACAATCACACTTTCATTGCTCAGTTTAATGATTGTTTTAATGATTGGTTGTGAGAGCAGCGGTATTACAGCTTTAAAGGTTTATCTTCAGCAGAAGAGAATTCCTGAAGCAATAAGAGAAGGAGAAGCAGCTATTGCAATGGAACCAGCTAACCCCGAAACTTATTACTGGACATCTGTTGCATATATCGAAAAGCAGGATTACATTATGGCATGTAGTTATCTTGAGAAAGCGTTGGCAAAAGGGCTTACACTTGATGATTTGAATAAAAGAAGCAAAGGTGAAGGCTTGGATAATTGGGATTATCACCAGGTTTACCTCGCTGGAGGAGTTCAGGCTCTCGGAGCAGAAGACTATGAGGAAGCTGCACTGTATCTAAGCAGAAGTATTGAATTATTACCTGAAGATGCCACTCCCTATGCAATTTTAGGAAGTGTTTACAGAGAACTGGTACAGTATGATTCTATGATGACATATTACAATATAGCTCTTGAAAAGGATCCTACGAATTTCCCAGCTTTGAGAAATATTGGTCTTTACTATCTCAATACCGAAAAAGATTACCAGGAAGCTGCAAATACTTTTGAAAAAGTTCTAAGTGTTCATGACACTTCTGCTACTATTTGGTATTATCAGGGTTTGACATTTATTCAGCTGGCAAATGAATATGGTTCTGAAGGTGATCTTGATCAGAGAAAAATTTATCTTGAAAAATCTGACAACTCATTTTCAAAGGCTTATGAATTGAATCCCCATTCCCGTGTCAGTGAAATAGCTCTGTACAGAGGTATCACTCTTGTTAGTCTTGAAAAATACGATCTCGCTGTTCCTGTGCTTACCGAAGGACTCGAAAATATTCCTGCGGATGATCCGAACAGGGATAAAATTTTATACAATCTCGGATTGAGCTATAATCAATTGGAGCGGTATGAAAAGGCAGTTGAAGTACTTACAGAAGCAATTGAAATTAATCCGCAATCGAGGTATTACAATCTCAGAGCAGATTGTTATAATCACCTTGGAATGAAGGATAAAGCTCAGGAAGATTTGCAAAAAGCAACAGGAATATAATTTGTGAAGAGATTATCACATCTTTCTATATTTTTTATCTTATTTTTCACAAGTTGTATCAGTTTTAGTAATTACTGGAACAGTAGTATCAAGCTGGTTGAAGAGAACAAATGCAGCGAAGCTGTTAGTTTAGTCCGTGAGGAGCTTAATAAAGCTCCTACGGATAATATTCTGCTTTTGAGGTATGGTTATATTCTGTTTAAGTGCAGGAAGTACAGTGAATCAGTAGTTTATGTTGATTCGGCTCTTAATGCAGGTTTAGATATTGCAAAAGCTGAAAATGAAGCTGAAGACATCGGCATCTCTCTTGATATGATATACTACAAAGGTGGAATTGATAGAATAAGAGAAAAAGACTATATAGCAGCAGCAGATTATCTGTCAATAACCACTGAATT
>CBDUTX010000194.1:0-4993 GCA_965370235.1 uncultured Desulfuromonadaceae bacterium
ATGGAGATTGGAAGAGAGCAGATGAAATTGTAGAAAAGATGATTAAATTTTCTAATTCTCCCATTTTACTGACTTATAGGGCAATGATAAATATTTTTAAAGGGAGCCAGGCAGAATATAATCTCAATATTTGTATAAATTATAGTGAAAACAATCCATTTCAAGGTGATTACCATGCAATTCTTGCTTATGCATATTTTGGTTTTGAAGATATAAATAATGCACATTTTTATGTTTTAAAAGCCTTGAAGTGGGAACCTGAAAATATATTGGCTATTGAATTGAAAAAAAAAATAAAGAAAGTATTATCAGACCAATCCGGTTTTTTTTCTAAGTTCACAAATTTACTCAATAAAAACAATTCTTGATTATCCTCAGGAGATTGAAGTCAATGTGTACAACTTTTCACATAAGCAAATTAGGAGAATAATTAATATGCTCAATAATAAGATAATATTTTTCGCTTTAATAATTTTATTTATGACTAGCTGTGCTCATAGAATGGGTGATTTTGAAGTTCCATATACTGATTACAGTGGTGATTTTCAGACCAGAATAACTGAGAGAACATTGCCTGAAGAGGATACATGGAACGGTATTCTTTATTTTAGGGATAACGAAACTGAACTGGAAGGTGATTTTATAATTAAATATATTAAAGAGAGATCTTTTTGGTCAATGAATATCTCCGGACCTGTTGGATATTCGGTTTTCAGAGTAAGGCTTATTGAAGATTCTCTACTTGTAAGCTGGAGAGATGAGGAAGATAATTGGGTATATTACAGGAGCTGGGAAGATAGTTCTTATAAACCTGTTGTCCCTTTTGGTGATTTTTTCTTCTCTCTTATGACAGGATATATTATTGGAGATGTTGTAAAGACGGAAGATGACTTTGTATTTTTAAATTACAATATGAGGGTTTATGCTGTTCAATTTTCACAGAAATATCTACCCCTAACAGCTTTTTTGATAGATGAAGATGAAGAGATAAGTATTAACTGGAGATGGAATAGAAGGGAAAAATTAGAAAACACCGAGATAAATGGTGAATATTTTGAATTGAAACTTTATTTCAGGGAATATATTTATTGAAAAATAAAATAGTTACATGTAGCAAGTTAAAAGTTACAAGGAGGAAAAAAAAGAGTTGAAAGCAGTATGAATTTTTTAATTTTCTAAATATTCTAAATTATTAGTATCTTTTAACTTGAAACTTGTTATTTTCTACTTGTAACTTTTTTATATTTTTTTTAATATAAAGAAGTTATATTTTCTTTATTGGAGATATTTTGCATTACTTTGAAAACTTCTCTGTCCCAATAATTTTTATTTACTTCGTCTTCAATGATAGAAAGTGTTTTGACAAGGGACATTCCTTTTCGATAAGGTCTATCGGATCTCATTGCATCGAAAATATCTGAAATAGATATTATTCTAACTGAAATTAAAATTTGATCATCTTTTAATCCGTCAGGATATCCCGAACCATTTAATTTTTCGTGGTGTGATCTTATTATTGACCGGAAATTCTGTGTTGATTTTAAAGGTTTAAGTATATTTTCACCTATAATAGGATGAGTTTGCATTGTTTTTATTTCTTTCGGAGTTAATATAGATGATTTATTTAGAATACTCTCTTCAATGCCAATTTTGCCTATGTCATGCAGTAGACCGGCTTCACCTATTTCATCTACAGCGTTATCTGATAAACTGAGAATATTTGCTATTTCCATTGAAATATAAGAAACCCTGTAACTATGACCTCTGGTATATGGATCTCTTGCATCAATTGCTTTTGCTAAAGCTGAGATAACTTTTGAAAAATCCTCTAATTTATCTGTTAATTTCTTGAACCTCAAAAGAGCTTTAATTCTGACCTTAAGTTCTATTATATTATATGGCTTGCTGATAAATTCATCTGCACCGGCTTTAATTGCTTCTATTTTATCTTCAAGAGCATCGTATGCAGTTACAACGATAACTGATATCAATCTTGTTTCATAATTCTCTTTTATAGATCTGCAAAGTTCAAGACCATTCATTATCGGCATAGTGACATCAGTAATTACGAGTGAAGGATTTTTATCGAAGGTCAGTTGAAGAGCATCTTTACCATTATTAGCTGTTATAAACTCATAATCCTGATCAGAGAGAGCCATCTGTGTGGTAGAAAGAACCAGGTCATCATCATCGACCAGTAGTATCAGTGATTTTTCTTTATTCATTTTTCATTAATTCGTTTTTGTTATTATAAACTTTTTCAAGAACATCTATAATTACTTCTAACATTTCCTCTTCTGATAATAATACATTTTGAGTTAACCAGAGAGCTTCTTCAAAGCAAGCTTTATCTGAATTTTTCAATGAAAAATTATTAAAATCAGGTAATTGATCCTTAAATAATAATGTTGGTCCTCCGTTAGGACCAAAATTTTTCTCAGTGAAAACAGGTTGTTTGTAAATGGGCAATGCATAACCCGGACTGATCGGAACACCTTCAGCTCTTATAGCTTCAATGATCTTATCCTTTTTAATACCATTCCAAAGTGAAGAATTTATTCTAAAGACAAAAATATGCCAGGATGATCTTGAATTTTCATCTAAAGGTTCCAGTGTTATATAACCATCCATGTTTTTTATTTTTTCATAGAGATATTTGGCTGAATTTTCTCTCTTTTTATGAAGTTCAGGATATCTGGAAAGCTGAACCCTGAGTACTGCTCCCTGAAATTCGGTCATTCTGTAATTACCGCCGTAGATATAGTGAGCATACCATAAACCTTTTGCACTTCTACCGCAGTTTGAAATACTTTTTGCTGTTTCAGCTATTTTTTCATCATTTGTTAATATTATTCCACCTTCACCGGCAGTAATATTTTTTGAGGACTGAAAACTAAAAGCAACTGCAGTTCCGAGACAACCTGCATATCTGTTTTTATTATATGAACCCCATGCCTGACAGGCATCTTCTATTATAATAAGATTATTTTTTATTGCAATATTTTCCAAAGCATCCATGTTTGCCAGTCTGCCTGCAAAATGAACGGGCATTATCGCTTTGGTCCTTTCATTGATAAGTTCTGCTACTGATTTAGGTGAAATATTGAATGTTTCCAAATCTATATCAGCAAAGACCGGTTTTGCAAGTGAATCAAGAATCGATGTTGCTGAAGCGATAAATGTATAACCAGGCAATATTACTTCATCTCCGGGACCAACACCTGCAGCTTTTAATGCGATTGATAATGCTGTTGTTCCGCTTGTTGTAGCTATTCCATATTTTGTTTTATGATATTTAGAAAATTCATTTTCAAATTCTTTTACTTCATTCCCTTTTGTCGAACCCCATTTATTGCTTTCTATGACCTTAATCAGAGACTTTTTTTCCTTTTCATCGTATACAGGCCATTTTGGAAATGGATTTATATTTACTGGATTTCCTCCGTTTATTGCTAATTTGCTCATTATCCCTCCGGTTTAAAGAAAGCTTTATAGCCTTTTATAGTCTGGTATATATCCCCAATATGAGAAATTTCAAATGGAGAATGCATTGAAAGAAGTGGTACACCACAATCTATTGTAGGTATTCCCCAATGTGCAATATATCTTGCAACAGTTCCTCCTCCTCCTTCATCAACTTTCCCTAATTCACCAAATTGCCATATAACATTATTATCATTGAAAACTTTTCTTAGATGACCTACGATTTCAGCATGTGCATCATTTGCACCTGATTTTCCTCTTGAACCTGTATATTTAACGATTGATATGCCATATCCGAGGTTTGCTACATTGTTTTTTTCTACAACTTCAGGATAATCAGGATTTTCTGCACATACTACATCTGCTGAGATGCAGAAACTGTTTTTCATGGTTTCTCTAAGTAAAGTGTATGATACATCACTATATGCTGATTTAAGCAATTCCAGTACAGCATCGGAAATTAATATTGAATTAGCACCTGTATCACCTACAGACCCGATTTCCTCCTTATCAACCCATAGGATCATTGAGGTTTTATCGGATTTCTCTGATTTTTCTAAAGCTTTATAAGCACAATACGCACAAACTCTATCGTCCTGTCCATACCCTCCGATCATTGATCTGTCGAACCCGACATCTCTCGCAGAACCAGCCGGTACAACCTCGCATTCAGCAGAAATAAAATCTTCTTCTTCAATACCGTAGTTTTCATTGAGGTATTTAAGAACTGTTAATTTAACTCTTTTCTCATCTTTCTCTTTATTTGAAGCATTAAAAGTTTCAAAAGAACCTACGAGAACATTTAATTTTTCACCTTGAATTGCTTCTGATATCTTCTTATCATTTTGGATTTTATGTGAAAGATGAGGGAGAAGATCATTAATGGTAAATACAGGATCTTTATTGTCTTCACCTATAGTAAATTATTTTGTTTTACCATTTCTCAATACAACAAAACAATGAAGGGCAAGAGGACGTGCTAACCACTGATATTTTTTAATTCCTCCATAGTAATGTGTTTTAAGATATGCTAATTTTGATTCTTCAAAAAGAGGAGAAGGCTTTAAATCAAGACGGGGGGAATCAATATGAGCAATTATTATATTGATTCCTTTTTCGATAGGAAAATTTCCCTTATGGCTGATTGATATTGCTTTTGAATTGAATTCGGTAATCACATAATTTTCATGTGTTGCAATAGATAATTTAATCCAATTTATAGCTTCTCTTTCAGTTTTAGAGGATGAAAGAAAATTTTTATATTCTTCAGCAAAAATTCTTGCATCTTTTTTTTCATCTTCTGTCATTTTATTCCAGGTGTTTAATTTATTGTAAAACAGGGTTTTCTTTTTCATTTTTCTCCTGACACAATTATAATTTTATATATCTTTCAATATTTTCATCTTCTCTCTTAGTGAGAATTATAACTCATTCTTTTGAAATAGCTATAGTATTCTCAAAATGAGCAGATAGATTTTTATCCTTTTTTATAGCAGTCAAACCATTTTTT
>CBDUTX010000195.1:0-4992 GCA_965370235.1 uncultured Desulfuromonadaceae bacterium
ACTTCCTTTACGTCTTAGAAACAAGTATACATTGTTTTATCTTCAGTTTTAATAAAGAAAATTTAAACCTTGTTTTAAAATCTTTTCACTGTAAAACATTTTTGACCCAAATTTGAATTAAAATACAGAGCTCCTTTTTCATATCCAAAACATAGTTGAAAGATTATCAAGTAATTAACCGGATATAAAAACATCCAAACCATCATGCTTTATATTCACATAACCAATTATGTTATAAGTACTTCAGATGATCAAAAAATCATATTATTTAATCTTTTATAAAAAACTGTTTATTTGCTAATTGTTCTTGCATTTATATTTAAATTGTTAATAATGAAATATTATCACTTATTTATAAGGAGGTGTTAAGTGTCAGATAAGTCTTTCAATCCTTTTAAAATGGCTCAAAAACAATTTGAAAAAGTTGCAAATCAATTAGGGTTGGATCCAAGTACAAGAGATCTACTTATGTATCCTATGAGAGAATATCATTTTAACATTCCTGTAAGAATGGATGATGGTATTGTAAAAGTTTTTCGTGGATTCAGAGTTCAACATAATGATGCAAGAGGTCCTTGTAAAGGAGGAATAAGATTTCATCCTCTTGAAACTTCAGACACTGTGAAGGCACTGGCAATGTGGATGACGTGGAAATGTTCTGTTGTAGATATCCCCCTTGGTGGAGGAAAGGGTGGAGTTATATGTGATCCTCATCATCTTTCCGATAGAGAGCAAGAAGGTATTTGCAGAGGATGGATAAGACAAATTGCATATAATATTGGTCCGGTTCAAGACATTCCTGCTCCTGATGTTATGACTTCCGGTCAACATATGATATGGATGCTTGACGAATATGAGAAAATTCACATGGGAAGATTTCCTGGAATGATAACAGGCAAACCTTTATCTACCGGAGGTTCTCTCGGTAGAACTGAAGCTACCGGTTATGGCGTTATCTACACTGTCAGAGAAGCGCTTAATGAAATGGATATAGATATAAAAAAAACAAAGGCTTCTTTTCAAGGTTTTGGAAATGTAAGTCAATATGCTATTAAACTTTATTTAGAACACGGTGGAACTCCAGTTTGTGTTTCATGTTGGGATGAAGAAGATCAAACATCATATTCCTTTTGTAAACTTTCTGGTATAAACCTTGAAGAATTACTTGAAATTACAGATCGTTTTGGAGGAATTAATAAAGAACAAGCTAAATCACTCGGTTATGAAATATTACCAGGAGATGCATGGTTAGAACAGGATGTTGACATTCTTATTCCTGCAGCTCTTGAAAATCAAATTACAAAAGAAAGTGCAAATAAAATTAAAGATAAAGTAAAAATTATAGCTGAAGGAGCTAATGGTCCAACAACTCCGGAAGCAGATGAAATTCTACAAAAAAGAGGGATATTTGTCATTCCAGACTTTTTAGCAAATGCCGGTGGAGTAACTTGTAGCTACTTTGAACAGGTTCAGTGTAATATCAACTACTTCTGGACTAAAGAAGAAGTTTTAAAAAGACTCGATACAAAAATGACACATGCATATAAATCCGTTTCTAATCTTGCTCATAAGAGAAACCTCTATATGAGAGATGCTGCTTATATGATATCGATACAACGAGTTGCTGAAGCATGTAAGATCAGAGGGTGGGTATAATTGTTGAATTTTTTTAAAAATAATATTAAATTATTGCAATTTAGATTTTCAATGAATGAATTATAATTTTTATATAATCTTTTTTCTCATTATAAGTAATTATGTTATACAAATTTCTCATTCCATTACGGTTAACTTTATTAAAATAAATTTCTGATATAAAATATGAATATAACTTAATAGGAGAAGTAAAATGAACAGCGAAACAGCAAAACCTGAATGGAAAGTAGCAATTGATCTCCTAAGGGAAACAAATCCTTTTCTATTAAAACGTTTAAGTAGAAAAATGATGAATTATTTATTCAGATCAGGTACATCAAAAATAGAACAACTTATAAAATTAATTGATGAACCAGAAGATCAATTATCAACTAAAATCGAATATAATGAAAACCGACCTTTACCAAGAATTAATCAAGAACTTTTGATAAAAATTGTTGAAGAGGTTTTCAATATTGCAGAACAGGAATTATCAACAGAAAAAATCAATCAAATAATAAAATCATGTATTAAAAGAGAACACACCAGGTTTCTTTCTATTGCTGCTGGAAAAAGGGAGATTGCTCTTAATGAAATTAAAGATGCTCTTTGTAAATTTATTATGCTCCCAAAAGAACAACAAAGTCTTTCAATAGAAGACAGTATGTCAATCAGGGTAGGATTAATAAGAAGATTTTTCAGTGATAATCTTGATTACATAAATACACTTAAAAATTATGTAACTATTCATTCTTTTACCGAGACACTTAATAGAATAATTGGATCTCCCTGGGGAAATGGAAAACTTGGTGGAAAAGCTTCCGGTCTTTTCAGAGCAAAACAAATTTTAAATTCTGCTAAAGCAGAGCACAAAATTTTAAATTATATTAAAACTCCTAAAACCTGGTATATCACTTCAGATGGAATATATGACTTCCTTTATTTCAACACACTTGAAGATTTTGTAGGAGTAAAATATTCAGACCCAGGTGATATAAAAAAAGAATACTCTTACATCGAACAGGTTTTTAAAAATTCAACTATGCCTCCTGATATACTTTCCGGGATTAAATTGATACTTGATGATTTTGGGGAAACACCTTTAATTGTAAGATCTTCGAGCTTGCTTGAAGACAGCACAATAGCCTCTTTTGCAGGAAAATATAAAAGTCTGTTTGTTGCAAATCAAGGATCTAAAGAAGAGAGATTATCTGAATTAGTTGATGCAATTGAAGAAGTTTATGCAAGTGTTTTTGGTCCTGATCCAATAGAATATCGACGTGAAAACGGATTACTTGATTTCAGTGAAGAAATGGCAATTATGATTCAAGAAGTGGTTGGACAAAAGATTGGTAAATATTATTTCCCGGCATTTGCAGGTGTTGCTTTCAGCTATAATGAATTCCGATGGTCTCCAAGAATAAAAAGAGAAGATGGAATAATACGCCTGGTTGCAGGTCTGGGAACAAGGGCTGTAGACAGACTTGGAAATGATTTCCCAACTCTTATATGTCCCGGTCAACCAAATTTAAAGACCAATGTTATTTTGGAAGAAATTTACAGATACTCTCAAAAATATATTGATGTGGTTAATCTTGAAACTAAAAAATTTGAAACTATAAAATTTGAAACCCTGATTGATGAAATTGAAATTGATTACCCTCAATTGAATAATATTATTTCTTTTATTAAAGATGGACAATTAACTCAACCAATAGGTTCATTTATTGATCTTGAAAAAGGAGATATTGTCATCAATTTTAATGGTCTGATCAAAAAAGGAGTATTTGTAAAACAAATAAAATTGACATTGGATTTACTTCAAGAAGCTTATGGTTATCCTGTTGATATAGAATTTGCCTCAGACGGAACACCAGATAATCTTTATATACTTCAATGCAGACCTCAAAGTTATATAAAGGATTTATCAAATGTCACAATTCCAAACAATATTGAAGATAATAAAATAGTATTCTCTGCAAATAAATTCATCACAACAGCAAAAGTTGATAATATTGATTATATTGTATATGTTGATCCGGAAAAATATGATTCTATTGAAACTTTAAATAAATTATTACAGATAGGAAAAATTGTTGGTTTATTGAATAGAAAACTGCCAAGAAAAAGTTTTATCTTGATGGGACCCGGTAGATGGGGAAGCAAGGGAGATATAAAACTTGGGGTTAAAGTAGGTTATTGTGATATAAATAACACTTCTATGTTGATTGAAATTGCTAAAAAGAAAAAGGATTATGTCCCGGATTTATCATTTGGAACACATTTTTTTCAAGATCTGGTTGAAGCAAAAATACGTTATCTTCCATTATATCCTGATGAAGAAAAAAATATTTTTAATGAAGAATTTTTTTCAAAATCGAAAAATATTTTACCTGATCTCATCCCGGATAATGAAGATTTAAAAGATGTTGTAAAAGTTATTAAAATATCCGACTTATATCCAAAATCATCTCTTATTATAACAATGAACGGAGAAATACCCAAAGCTATAGGCTTTATAGCAAAAAATAAATAGACTTAATTTATGGAGGAATCTTTGCCTGATAAAGAATATAAAAACTTTTTATCTGAATTTAAATTAAGTCATGAAATATTTCATGATCTTATGCAATTTAAAATCAGAGAAATTCTCCTCGTTGCCACTATCTATGATGCATATATCCTCGAACAGGAAGATATGCTTACTGAAAAAGTTTTTGGTGAATATTATCAATTATGCCTTTCTAATGCTCCCAGAATTACAAATGTATCATCTGGAAAACAGGCACTTGAAATTCTTCAGAAAAGAAAATTTGATCTTGTCATTTTAACAATGAGAATTGATGAATTTTCCCCAATTGAATTCAGTAATAAATTAAGGGCAGTAGATAAAAGCATACCAATATTATTACTGCTTAATGATAATTCAGATATATCTTTTAGTGAAAAATGCTGTGAAAATGAAAATGCAATTGACAAAATATTTGTGTGGAATGGCGATCCAAAGATATTTCTTATCATGAACAAATATGTAGAAGATAAGATCAATGTTTCAAATGACACTAAAATCGGAATGGTAAGAGTAATATTATTGGTAGAAGATTCAATTAGATATTACTCGAGATATCTTCAAACTCTATATACTGAAATAATCAAACAAACCCAGAGATTAATAGCTGAAGAACAACTTGATGATTCAAAAAAGCTTTTAAGAATGAGATCAAGACCTAAAATACTTGTTGTGGACACTTATGAAAAAGCAATTGATATTATTGAAAAATATAAAAATTATTTATTATGCATTATATCAGATTTTGAATTTCCTAGAGAAAATCTTTTAGATGAACATGATGGTGT
>CBDUTX010000196.1:0-4990 GCA_965370235.1 uncultured Desulfuromonadaceae bacterium
TTCAACACCAATTTACATGGTCATCGGGAATCATGATGCAAATACATATAACCAGAATTATGACGGAGGAAGAATACTGGCAAGTGAATTTGAAATGCCACACAATGCACCAATGCCTTTATTTTACGATGAACTTGTATATTATTTTTCCTGGGGAGATGCGACATTTTTTATATTGGATTCCGATGTTTACTATAATCCTTCTGTTATCGATATAATCCAGAGAAACTGGCTTGATAGTTTATTAACTACATGCACTACAACTCATAGATTTGCAGCCCAGCATGAACATGCCTGGGCACCTTATGGCTCAACGAGTGGTTTTCTCGGTGAATATCCGGCAGACAGGGATGCTTACTGGAGTATATTGAGAGAGGGAGGTGTTGAAATGGATTTTTGCGGACATATACACCTTTACAATAGTAATTATTTTGGCGTTTCCCTTCCCGATACGGTTAAGGAAATTCTTCAACTTGTTTCAGGAGGAGCAGGCGGACCTCTTGTTTCCGGATACGGAGGTGATTTTTATCATTTCTGTCGTCTCAGTGTAGATGGAGACAGTGTATATGTTGAAGTAATTGACACAAATGGTGTTATCAGAGATAGTTTTACTATTGTGGGAGTTGATGAGTTAGACAATACTGAAGTTATAAATATTCATTGGATTGAAAAAACTTTCAAAAGTATTTCAGGATTTTCACCTTCAGATATTTCTATTGTAATAACAGATATTTCAGGAAGAATTATTCTCAGTCAAAATCTAACCAAAGATGAGTATTTCAGTTTCATTCCTGATAGAAGTGGTGTTTATTTAATTTCATGCCACTCAGATAATGGGCTTTATGTGGATAAATTTTTATCGGTGAGGTGAAATCATTATAAATTTTAAAGTCATTCAAATAATTGTAACGATTTTATTATGGTTTAGTTTTGGTTTTACAATTTTCAGATATTTGAAAGGACCTTTTTTAAAGAAAAACCATTTTCTCCTTCATATATTAAATCTCTCTTTCTGGTTATGGTTTCTCACTTTTTTTATATTAGATGGAGATATTGCAGACCGCTTGTTCAGGATATTCGGAGGAATATTCTTATTTGTTCTTGTATATATTATTGTTGATCTTATCGACTGGTTGCTCAGTAGTGAATTTGTATTTCGAAGAAAAATACCGGGAGTTCTCAGGAATATTATAAAATTTGTTCTTTTGTTTGTCTTTGTACTTGGCATACTACACTATCATTTTAAACTGGAAATCACTGGCATTTCAATTACATCGGCGGTATTAGCCGGTATTTTAGGGTTTGCACTGCAGGAGACTCTTGGTAATTTATTGTCAGGTATAGCTATCAATATGGATTCACCATTTAAACATGGCGACTGGGTGAGAGTTGGTGAAGATGAAGGTTGGGTTATAGATATTTCCTGGAGGTCTACAACAATTCATACACGAGAAGATGATATAATCATCTTACCTAATTCAATGGTCAGTTCAAGCAGAATTGTAAATTATTCAAGACCTCAGAGATGGAAAGCACTATCGATTAAAGTTGGAGTTGCTTATCATTCATCACCTGACAAGGTCAAGGAGTTAATGGTGAAGGCAGCTCTTGATTCAAGGTATGTAAGAAAAGAGCCGATTCCTGTATGCTGGCTTATCTCTTTTGAAGATTTTTCAGTTATCTTTGAAGTAAAATTCTGGGTAAAAGATTATGCCGATGCACATGAATCGACAGATGATGTAAGAACAAAAATATGGTATTCTTTTAGAAGGAATGGAATTGAGATCCCATTCCCGATAAGAGTTATAAGAAATCCTAAAATTGTGGATACAGGTAAAGAGGAAAAAATAATTGAAATTTTTAATATATTGAGAAGTGCTGTGATTTTTGAACCACTCGATGATCCTGAACTGAAGTTACTATCTGAAAGAGTTAAAAGAGTTGTCTTTGGAAAAGGTGATATTATAATTAAGCAGGGGGATGAAGGAGATTCGATGTTTGTTATAACAGGAGGGAAGATTTCTGTTGAATTAAGAACAAAAGATGGTAAATATAAAAGAATTGGTGAAATGAGTTATGGGGATATTGTCGGAGAAATGTCGTTAATGACCGGTGAAGTCAGAACAGCAACTGTAAGAGCGCTTAGTGAAGTTGAAACAGTAGTTATAAGTAAAGTAGCATTTGCTCAGATATTAATTAAAAAACCGGAAATTGCCGACAAGCTCAGTACATTACTTGCAAGAAGGAAAGAAGAACTTGACAGTAAAAGATCTCCCGAGGTTGTCGGTGATGTCGGTGAATCAGGGCAACATGATAAATATTCGATATTGTATAAGATGCAGAATTTTTTCGGTTTGACAAGGAAGTGATATGATTTTCAGAAAAAAAAGAGAAGATAAAAAGAAGATGAGTTCAATGAGAGAGTGGATTGAATCCATAGCAGTGGCTGTTTTTTTTGTTTTGATAGTAAGAATGATCCTGCTTCAATCCTACAGAATACCCACACCAAGTATGGTTAACACATTAAAAGTGGGTGACTTTTTATTTGTTGAAAGACTTGCATATGGTCCAAGAGTTTCATTTCATATGGGAGAGGAAGAACTGTGGAATATTCATTTGCCGGGCATGAGTCAACCTGAAAGAGGGGATATTGTCGTTTTCAGATATCCAATTGACGGTAGAGATTTTGTAAAAAGATGTATCGGGCTTCCAAATGATACCATTATGGTAAGGGAAGGAGTTGTGTATTTAAATGGTACACGTCAAGATGAATCATTTGTAAATTTTACATGGGAACCTTATCCTGCTCCTGCCTGGGTGGATTGTACAGATGCTGCTTTCTGGGCTCAGTATCAGAGAGCCTGGGAAGAGAGAAAATTGATTAACTGGCTTGTTGATTTTGTAATTTCCTCAGGAAGGTGGGATCCCGATGCTCCAAGAACGAGAGAACAGTTTTTCAGGATGATATCAGATAATTTCGGACCTGTTGTTGTCCCTGAAAATTGTTATTTTGTCATGGGAGACAATCGTCAGAACTCCGATGATGCAAGATTCTGGGGTCCTTTGCCTGAAAAAGAGTTGAGAGGAAGACCATTGATAATTTATTTTGCTTTTGCTATGAATGAGGGTGATATGAAACTCCCATTCTGGAAATGGATAAAATGGGGAAGATTTGGGCAGATAATCAGATTCTGGTAATTGTTAGTTGACATGCAAGAAAAAAATATTATAATAGAATTCCTTTACACTGGGGTGTCGTCCAATGGCAGGACTCATGACTCTGGATCATGCTATCGGGGTTCAAATCCCTGCACCCCAGCCAATAACAAATGAGAGAGAAAAATCGAAGATAATTTGATTATAGATAATCTTTTTCAAAGACTAAAACCTCTTGTTTCAGTTAATCAAAGTAAAATTGAAAAGCTGAAGATACTGTCAAAAATTGATATGGAGGACATAGTAAATAACCTTTATGAAAAGAATTATATTGAAATTATTGATCCTGTTGAAAGACTTATAGACAATTTTAAAAAAGGCTGTCTTTATATTGGAAAAGAAATTAATAAATCAAATTTCTTTATTGAAATAACCCTTCTTGGTGATTTTATAAAAAATGATGAGGATTCAAGCAGTTTCTGGAAAATATTTATTCTTCCTAAATCATCGATACAGGATAATCCTGATGAGCTTAAAGAAAGTCTATTACCGATTTTAGGGATGTTTGCATGTTTTTTTAATGTCTGGGGTGAAGATAAAATAAATATTTTTCCATATTTTCCTGAGAAAATATTCTATAAATATGATTTTGAAAACTTTTACTTTGTTGCTGTTTCAATTCTGAGTTCAGTTAGTATTACAGAAATACAGGAGAACTATAGAATAAATAATTTTCTCCTTCTTTCAGGTGAATATATCGAAAAATCTAATATTATTTCAGGACTCTGGGAAAAGAAAATCAATTTTTCGGAACTCTGCTCACCTGAAGGGTTCTGGAAAGGAAAGATAGAAGATCTTGCCTGGAAATATTCAGTAAGTGTTGATGATATAATGAATGAGCTTAAGAATCATGCAGATAAAAATAAAAGGTTAGAAATAGAGGGTCAAGTTTACTATGGATCATCAATTATTTTTTTCATCAAAGAAAACATCATAACAATATATTCTCCTGAATATTTTTCTAATGTGGCTGAAAGCTGATCTTCATATCCACCTTTATAAAGAACCGGCTGAAAAACAGACCCTTGGTTTAATGAAACCTGAAAGAATATTAAAAATGGCTTCAGATAGAGGATATGATGTTATCTCATTTACCTGTCATGGCTATTCTTTTGATAATAGAAAAATTGAAAGATATGCAAGAGAATATGACATTCTTTTAATCAGGGGGACTGAGACATATTTTAAAGGGAAACACCTTCTTGTATATGGAATAACCACTGTTCCCTGGGAAATTGATATTTCAATTCTGAAGAATTTGAAAGAAGACGGTGCTGTTATTGTCATACCGCATCCATATCTTTCAAAAAGCACATCTCTCGGTTATTTAATAGAAGATATGGATATGTCTTTATTTGATGCAATTGAATTAACTCATTTCTCTACATTAATTTTCAATATCAATAGAAAGGCTAGAAAATTAGCTGCCGAACATGATCTTCCTCTCATTTCAGGTTCCGATACTCATGCGAGATTTCAATTTGGTTCGGCATTTTCATGGATACAGGTGGAAGACAGAACTGAAAAAAACGTCCTTCAGGCAATAAAAAATGGAAATGTTTTACCTGTAACACAATGGCTTTCACCTCCTATGTTAATACATGAAATATTATGGGAGATAGGAAATAGGATGAAAAGAGCCTGTCATAATTTTAAACCACAGAAAAAACAGTGATTAATTAACAATGCCCCCCATCCCAATATGAGAATTTTGCCACAGAAAAACACAGAAGAACACGGAAAAGAAATGATAAAATCTTTTGCTTCGCAAAAA
>CBDUTX010000197.1:0-4945 GCA_965370235.1 uncultured Desulfuromonadaceae bacterium
TAAATTGACTCCTGTCAGACCTTTGTCTGAGGAACTTATTTCTATAGATTTGAAAGTGCTTATCATACATAGAGTGGGAAATTAATTATTGTTAAATAGGTACCATTATCAATTAGAAATAGAATAGTTTTTCCAATATTACTTCAAGAACCTCATAAGTGAAATATTTTTTTCCCAGCTTAAAATTAAATTCAACTATTTCTCTACATAACTTTTTATTATGTATAATTTCATCGATTTCATTTATAGCTTCATCTGTCAAATTATTATTGTCTAACATAACAGTTTTAAAGCCCTTACTTCCAATTTCTGACCAATAAACAGGTTTATAATTATTTACAAATATAGGTTTTTTTGCAAGAATACATTCTATAAATGCATTGCCAAAACCTTCATATAAACTAAAATAAGTACATGCTCTGGTATTAGCATAAGCATCTGAAATAGAATATATTTTTTCATTATGTAAAGTTTTTCCTCTATCCGGGAGAATTTTTCGATAACCAAAGAAAACTCGATTTTCAATGTTTTTTTTCTTAATTATTTTAATAAGCTTTTTGAAATATCCAAATCTTACGTCATCAGCTTTACTTCCGGAAATTACAAGTTTTACATTCTTATCATCAATTTTTTCTATCAATTCTATAGCTTTTTCTATTCCTTTTCGTTCTACAATACGAGTAATTTGAAAAAGTGGAATATCATCTTTTTCAAGACCCAAATTTGTAAGCATATCACTGTTGTAATCATCTTTGACAGCATAAGGTTTATTAAAATCCATTACATTAGGTACAACAACAGAATCGATTTTAAACTTATATCTCAAAGTTTCCTGTGCATGTCTATTAATTACAGCATGTTTTACATGAGGAATTTGAAGAGGAAAAGTATTGTTGACAATTTCCTCTATTTCTTTATGAGGAGTTTTATACCTTGCACCTCTTTCCCAGGCAAAATCATGGTCATGACAAATAGTTCTTATACCTGTATGTTCTATCAATTTTTTAATTCCAATACCCATAGATAAATGACATGGTAGTGCAGAAGCATTTTCAATAAGAAGCACTTGTATCTTTTTTGATATTATCCATTTGAACAACTGGATTGTAACGACATCTGAAACATGATTTATATGATGCATTAATTCATCTGGATCTTCATCAGGATAATAAAAGGCTCTTTTCTGTTCCCACTCACATTCCGGTGAGAAGAATGATAACATTGGAAGTAAAGTTTCATGATCCTCATCAAGAATATGTTCTGTAAATCGACCTGAGATGATAAATATTTCATGTCCCATCTTTTTCAGTATTGTTATCCACTTTCCCGTTTCAAGAGAAACACCATCAATGTCACCAATTCTGCCAATAATAATACCAATTTTCATAATTCATCCTCTTCCTTAAATTCTTATAAACTTAATTGTTAATCCTGCTATCAGTGTATCATGTCAATTAAAAATAACATTATAACTATTTTTTATTGTAGATTTAACAATTCATAGTTGTTTATTAATTGCAAAGGATTATTTACTCCTCTTGCCAACCAATAACAGCATTCCCAACAGGACGAGGTTCAGGAGGAAGTGATAGAACATCTTTTTCGTATTCAGAGTTAAAAGGAGAAATATTTAGCACCTTTCCACATGCAAAAAGAGTACTGCTTCCACCCGGATCAAATCCCATAGATTTAACCATCCCTTGATCAATCATGATCTGAGCCATGTCTATATGAGTTGCACCAACAGATTCTCTGATCCTACCATTTATAGTTAATACTGATAGATTTCCTGCATTATCAAGACCAATTGCTATTTTTGGTCCTCTCATATCAACGAAATCCAAGCGAGCAGCTTGAGTCTTAATAGAGTTTATTGCTTTCCATCCTTCTATCTCCATATCAATACAACATTTACTGTTTTTAACTAAAAGAGGTCCGGCTTCAATAGCATTTTCTATATTTTCAAATCCTCTTATCTTAAAATTAAGTTGTTTCCCCTTTTTTTCCCATTCAGAAGGGAAAAGGTGTTTAGGGAAAGAGAGAACCAGACCAACTGGAATAGTAGGTATATCTTGATTTTTTTTTGTATATATTATATCTTTAATAACATTTCCTGCTAATCTCAGAATAATCCGTCCTCTTCCATAAATAATTTCTTCATTATTGAATAGATCATAAAAGCATATATCATTTTCTTTTGGTTTGCTTAAATTATAATGTTCTTGATAGAATTCAAAAATTTTATGATTATCAAAAATTGAAAAACCATTTCGACAATTTACTTTTTTTATATCAAGTTTTCCGTCTTTATGGATCAGAAATGCCGGTTTGTTGAAAAGTGGAGGAGATATAACCTTATTATCAGAAATAATAAGACCTAAAGGTGAACCTATGTAAGTCTCAGGTAAGCCGAGTTTACCAACAAGTTCAGCATTCAGCATATATCCTCCATTCCATGCTATTTTGATATTTTTCTTATAAGTTTCTTCAAATTTCTGAATAAATTCTGTAACTTTTTTTTTCCTCTTGTCGGAAATAATAGCAAAACTCCATTTTTTTCCGGATTGATTAATATTAACATTTGCGAGAACACCATTCCAGGGTAGATTATCTTTATAAATTCCGCTTATGTATGAGTAAGTAACATCTTCATTGTATTTTTCTTTGCCTTTTAGAATATCTGAAAGTATCACTTCAATTGGAGAACCTTTTGTTTGTGCATCTTCTTTAATCAGAGCGAGTAGTTTTTCTTCTCCAAGTTTTTTAGATAATATCCTGTATTGTTCGCTTTTTATTAATTTGCTGAAATCAAGAGATGTCTGTATTGGCGTTGGATATGATAAGGTAGTACGGACACCAGCAGGAACAAATTGAATATAACCACTTCCTACAGGAATTCCCATTATTTTTGATGACAATTCTTCTTCAATACATCCAATGTGGAATTTGTCAATATCAACAATATCAGTCATCATAGGTGAATGGGGCAAGCATGATATGATAAAACCTTTCTGCTGTTGAATTTGACATAAAACTTTTAAAGCATCTTTTCCAAGCTGTGGAAAGTGGATACCTACACCCCACTGTTTTGTTCTAATTATACATATCAATTTATGTTTGTAGAGAAGTTGTAATTCTTCATCTGAACTTTTTTTGATAAAAGATTTAATTGCTTTAGCTGTAAATCTTTTACCTATTGGTTTTTCCGGACAAAAAATAAATGTTGGAGCAATTGAAGACTTTTTCTTTAATATCAGTTCTTCATTTAAAATCTCATCATGGCTAAGATCTAACTGAGCAAAAATGTGATGCAGAGCAAAAAGATCCAATTCATATTTGATAAACTGATTTGGGAATATAGCAAGTGGGATATTTTTTTTAAGTTTTTCGATTAATTTTTCTCTGTCATCGATAACCAAAGTTGAGCTATTAGTGAGTTGATAAAGAGCTAAGTTCAAATTTTTAAACAGTGGAGGAACATCACCAAATACCGGTGGTGATTTAGGAGTAAATATCTTGTAAAAGAGCATATTAATCAGACCGGAAAGTTCCTGAAATGTTAAATCCTGGTAAGGATAATAATTTTTATTACGATGTCTATAAGCTATTGAATGATCATGTCTTATGGAAAATTCACCTTTATGATATGAAAATATTGCATCAACATTGTTATAGAATCTATTTATCTTACTTTTATTATTCTCTATTAAACCTATAGATTCAGATATTAATCTCAGGGCATACTGCATTGCCATCCCGCGTATTCGTTGTTCTTCTATTCGAAAATAACTTGGATCTATTAGAGATTTTAAAAATAGCATAAAAGAAAGACGTCCATATCCGGGTAAATAATGACGTTTTTCAGTATTTAAAAGTTTTGACAATTCTTTACTTTTAAGTGATATTGTCTTCTTATATTCATCAATTGTATTGGCAATTCTCTGAATACTGTAATGATTTGGTTTCAGTTGATTATAAAGTCTTGAAATAATATCTTCCAATTTATTCTCAAGTGCTTCCATGCTATATCGTCTTTCCACAACTTCATGGTTATGTTTAATAACTTTAATGAATTTTTGTGGAAAAAATATCCATTCTGACATTTTTTTCACTATTTCATTGTTAATATATTCTTCTTTAAATTCAAGAACTTTAAGACGATCTTTTTCTTCAAGATGTTTACCAACAACTGCATCATAGACTGATGTTGGATAATACCTGTTCACAAAGATAGGTACTCCACATGCTGTTGCTTCTATAATAGGAAGTCCTCTTCCTTCTGTCTCACTTGGAAGTAAGATCAATGATGATATATTGTACAATTCAGGTAGTGTAATTGGAATTTTATATTTTTTGATAAATCTTTTTTTATCAAATTCACTAAAAAGAAATCCAAGAAAGACTCTTTCTCTATGTTTATCTTTAAGTTCTATGAGTAAATCCGAGAAACATTGTATTAACTCTTTAAAATATGAAAAATGACTTAGTGCTATTGGACCTGTTATTAAAATAGTTAGATAAAGAAATGAATTCTGTTTAAATTTTAACGCAAATTCTTTGTTTTCAAAAAGTTTTTTAATTAGTTCAAATCCCTTTTCTATACGTTTTCTACGCATTATTCTTGTAGGTTGAAGAAAGATAATATTATTTTTTTCAAAATCCCGGAATTTTAATTCTTTTGATCCAAGCAAAAAAGGATTTATAGATTTACTGAAAGTTGATATTATTTTTAATATTTGTTTTGGAGTATGTGTTGTTAAATTCTTTTTATAACCTGATAAAATATCTTTAATCTGAATAAAAGCATCTGTTTTAGCCTGCTTAGGCACATTTTGATATAATTTGATATCAACTGAAGTACTAATTTCACATACATTAGATGGGTTGTGACCATTAATTTCAATAACATGTTTGCTTTGATTTTTATTGATGTTGACTGATATCC
>CBDUTX010000198.1:0-4934 GCA_965370235.1 uncultured Desulfuromonadaceae bacterium
GTTCCATTTAAGAAGCGTATTAAGTACATCCGAAGCTCTTCCACTGGATGGAAAAATTCTCCCCCCTCGTTCTTTGATTGTACTGACACCGAGTACTTCAAAGAATTTTATAAGATCGGTAGAAAAAAATTTGTTAAAAGCATTCCTTAAAAATCTTCCCTCTGGTTTAATTTGCTGAAGAAAGACATCAATATCAACTGAATTTGTTAAATTACATCTTCCTTTACCTGTAATGCTCAGTTTTATTCCTGGTTTTATCATTTTCTCAAGTACAATCGTCTTCAAACCCAAGTCGGAACACTTTCCTGCAGCCATCAATCCTGCAGGACCAGCTCCGATAATTATCACATTAAAATAATCTATTGTTTTCATTACTGTTAAATTATAATATAAATAATATTAAGTAATCATTATACTAATATATTTTAACATAGGTGGGTTAAAATGATAAAAAAAGTAAAGATTGTATTATTACTTCTGGTTTTATTTACAACAGCAATTATATGCTCTGAAAACTCCAGACCCACTGTCGGATTGGTTTTAAGCGGAGGAGGTGCAAGAGGTTTTGCTCATATCGGAGTTTTGAAAGTTCTAGATAGCCTTAATATTGAAGTGGATTATATTGCAGGAACAAGCATGGGCAGCATCATAGGAGGGCTCTATGCCATTGGATTTGATGCCAATGAAATTGACAGTATTACCAGTTCTATAGACTGGAATTCGATTTTCAATGATGATGTCAACAGAAATGATATGACATTTGAGGAGAAAAAATATTCTGAAAGTTATTTTTTTGGAATTCAAATGCCTGGCTTGACCCTATTTCCTCCTGGCTTGAATATAACTCTTCCGATGGGTTTGGTTTATGGACAGAGAATTCAATCAATATTGAATGAAGAAACCTGGAAAGTCAAAGGATATAATAATTTTAATGAATTTCCCATACCTTTTATTAGTATTGCAGCTGATATTTTAAATGCAAAGGTTAAAATCTTAGACAGAGGTGATCTCTCAACAGCAATAAGAGCCAGTATGTCCCTAAAAGCTATCTTACATCCAGTGGAACTTGAAAATTGTACTCTTGTAGATGGAGGATATATCAGCAATTTACCTGCTTTGGAATTGGATACCACTTTTAAACCTGATATAATAATTGGTGTTGATATCAGTACTCCTCCGAAAAATACTTTGAACTCAGCAATAGATATAATGGGTCGAATAAGTGGTTTCAGAAACGCTTTTCACCTTCCGGAACACCGAAATCGTTGTAATATATTGATAACTCCTGATCTGAATGATATGAGCACTAGTGCTTTCGGTGACTTTAAAAAATTTATCGAATTAGGTAAAAGCTCTGATAATTGGAAGATCCAACCTGAATCCCTTATTTGGGATTACCTGGCTATGCTGATTGATACTTCTACAGAATACAATGAAATGGAATTCAATCCTGAATCCCTTAATTTTTATATTATGTATAATCTGGCTGATTTTTTGAAAAATTTCCCCGTAGATCCTGAATCCCTTTACTTCAGTGAAATTGAGATAGTAAATATTAATAATACAAGTCCTGCTAGGGCTACAATAAACATTGTTGAAGAAGCTTTCCCCAATATCCCACGCTGGCTTGACAGAAAACAAATAAGTGCAAGAATTGATTCAATTGAAGCAAAATGCAACACTTCATTTTTTGATATAGTTACTTACTCAATAAATAAAGGAATTGATTCAAATACTCTGGTAATTAAAGTAATGGAATTCAATCCTGAATCCCTTTACTTCAATGAACTTGAGATAGTAGGTTATAATAATGAAAATCTTTCAAATGATACAAGAAACCTTGTTAAAGAAGCTTTCCCCGATATTCCATGCTGGCTTGACAGAAAACAAATAAGTGAAGGAATAGAAAAAATATACAACACTTTATATTTTGATTTTGTTTCCTACACAATTAATAAAGGATTTGATGGAAATACTCTGGTATCTGATTCAGATACTCTGGTAATTGAAGTGAAAGAGAAAGATCGAAACTATTTAAATATTGGAGGGGGATATAATTCCTATGACAATGTAAAGTGGATAATAAATGGGACTTTCAGAAATTTTATATCCAAAAGTTTAAAACTTATCCTGAATCTGAAGTTTATGAAACATTTCTCTTTTGAATTTGATTTATACCTACCCCCTCATCAGGCTCAGGCATGGAGACTGAACTTCATTTCATCTGGTGGATATAATCAAAATGACCTTTATTTATATGAGAATAGAAGAAGTTACGCAAGATTACTTTATTCGACTTTGTATTTGAAAGAAAGATTTATTTTTATTTTTGGTAACAATCTTCAATTTAATATAGGTGGCAAATTTAATTATATAAGATCAAGACCTGAGATAGCTCCACCAAATTTAAAAGTTGAATACAACACTTATGGAATCTATTTTGCTAATATTGCTTATGACAATCTTAGAACTCTTTACTACCCTAAACAGGGTCTGAAATCACTGGTTGAATTTCGTTGTATAAGTTCTTTGTCCGGTCCTTTTATTGATTTTATTCAGGGTGTTTTCGATATATCCTTTTATATACCTTTTCACAGGAAGATTACTTTTTTCAATGGGATTTATGCTGGTTTTACCCGGGGAGAAAATGACATCCCTGCAAACTTCAACTTTTACACGGGTGGATTCAGAGCATCACAGTGTGGAAATGCAGTTTATGGTTACAACAGGAATGAAATATCAGGAAAGCAGCTTGTTTCTTTCCGAACAGGACTCCAGTACGAACCATGGAACAACAGATACATTATACTACAGTTGAATGCTGCAAAGACTTTTGATGATCCGTATCAATTTAATGAATTCAATAATTATTTATATGGTCATGGATTAAAAATTGGATTTAAACTCCCTGCATTTGGTCTTGTTGATTTAGGTTATATTGATTTTGCAATTGCAGGAAAATATGAAGACAATTTTGATAATTATCGTAAAAATGTTAAGGGTTATTTTAGTATTGGAAATATATTTTAATATCAATCCTGCTGGACCAGCTCCGATAATTATCACATCAAAATAATCTATTGTTTTTTTCATTGTTAAATTACAATATAATATTAAGTATACTAACATTTTTGAAGCAAATTGGATTAAATGATAAAAAAAACAAAAATTATATTTTTACTTCTGATTTTCTTTACAACAGCAATTATATGCTCTGAAAACTCCAGACCCACTGTCGGACTGGTTTTAAGCGGAGGAGGTGCAAGAGGTTTTGCTCATATAGGTGTTTTGAAAGTTCTCAAGAAAGCCGGGATTGAAGTGGATTTTATTGCAGGAACAAGCATGGGCAGTATAATAGGTGGTCTCCATTCAATCGGATACACTCCAGAAGATCTTGACAGTGTTGCCAGAACTATTGACTGGAGTTCTCTATTCAATGATGAAGTCAACAGATATGACTTGCCGATCGAGGAGAAAAAATATACTGAAAGGTATATTGGAGGAATTTCACTGAAGGGTTTGGAACTTTCTCTTCCGATGGGTTTGATAAGTGGACAGAATATCCAATCAACATTTAATGAATTGACCTGGAAAGTCATTGGGTACAATAAATTTGATGAATTTCCAAAACCTTTTATTTGTGTTGCAGCTGATGTTGAAAATGCCGAGGCAGTTGTTCTCGACAGCGGAGGGCTTTCGGTAGCAATGAGAACAAGCATGTCCTTGCCTACTATTTTCACTCCTATGGAATTGGAAAACAAACTCCTTGTAGATGGAGGTGTTATAAGAAATTTCCCTGTTCAGGACATGATTGATCTTGGAGCCGATATAATAATTGGAGTTGATGTCGGTACACCTATGAAAAAGGTTGATGAATTAACCTCAGCAATTGCAATTATTAATCAAATAATTGGTTTCAGAAACACTGAAACCAATAAAGTACAAAGACAACTCTGTGATATACTGATAATTCCCGATCTTGATAATATGAGCAGTTTTGCATTTGCTGACTATGAAAGATTTATCGAATTAGGTGAAAGCTCTGCAATGGAGATTTATGATGACCTCGTTAATCTGGCAGATTCTTTGAATAACTTTCCCACAGATAATAAAACACAGATAACAGAATTCAATCCTGAATCCCTGTACTTCAGTGAACTTCAGATAGTAGGTCTTGAAAATGTTACAAGAAATCTTGTTGAAGGAGCTTTCCCATACAATATTCCGTGCTGGCTTGACAGAAAACAGATAAGTGAAGGAATTGAAGCAATATACAGTACTTTATATTTTGAAAAAGTTACCTACTCAATAAAAAAAGGAAATCATTCGGATACTCTTGTAATAGAAGTAAAAGAAAATAAAACAGCACATTTGAATTTAGGTTTGAGATATGACTCCTATGATAATATAAAAATGCTTTTAAATGGAACTTTCAGAAATATAATCTTCAGAGGATCAAAACTGATATTGGATCTGAAGTTATGGAAATACTATTCTTTAGGATTTGATTACTACTCAAATACAGACCTTTCTTATCTAACTTACAGATTAACCTTCAACCTTTCCGGAGGATATACTCAGAATTATATTGATTTATATGAAAACAGCAGAAGTTATGCAAGATTGAAACATATAACCCTGTATATGAAAACAAGGTTTATTCTTACATTAAAGAACAATTATCAATTCAATATAGGTGTCATTTTGAAAAATATAAAAACAGAACCTACAATTGGTCCGTCATATTTTAAAGTTGAAGACAAAACTTATGCAGTCTACTTTGCAAATCTTGCTTTAGACAGACTTCGAACACTCTATTATCCCCGAAAAGGTGTTAAATCTTTATTAGAAGTACGTCACATAAGTCCTTTGTATAATTCCTATGATGATTTTACACAGGGTGTTTTCGATATCTCATTTTATATACCTTTTCA
>CBDUTX010000199.1:0-4923 GCA_965370235.1 uncultured Desulfuromonadaceae bacterium
TATCTTAAGATCATTTAGTATTTCTTCTGAAGTTGGACCTCTTTTCAGAAAAGGATGTTCCAGCGGGAAAGTTTTGATATATTTTAATATTTTCTTCCTCGTTTTTTCATAACTGTCATGTTTTAAAAAAATAATTTTTTCTTTAAATTCAATTTTTTTTATCTCTTTTGGAAGAAAAATTTTTACACATTTATAAATTTCTTCTTTTGGGATATTCAATTCAGATGAAATATCATTATCTGAAATTGCATATATATTTTTATTAACCTGTAAAACAATTAGATCTGAAAGTTTTCCAGTGGCAATTCTACTGATCTGCTTTATCAATTTCTCAGGTCTGCGCCTGTGATAAAGAGGGGAAATATCAAGCACTTCTCCTCCTCCAAGAGTTCTATCGCTCGATGTATTTCTTAACACAAATCTATCTCCAGGTTGAATTACAACAGGTTCTTCAAGATGTATCTGAACAATTCCGGATTCACCTGCTTTTAAGACATTTTTATCTATCAGATGAATCTTAGCTTGATGTTCATAAGTACCTATATGAAAAATCACCTGAGCCCAGATATTTAATTCACCACAATCTGCAAATAATCTCATCTTTGCATCAAGCATGTCTGTTGGTTTTAAAACCTTGTTCGATATTAACATTCCTCTTGAAAATTCCTTTTTTTCAATCCCTGTGATATTAAGCGAAGCTCTATCACCTGCTTCTACCTCAGATACTTGTTTTCCATGTCTTTCAATCCTTCTTATACGAAGCTCTTTGGTTTTCCCGGGGAGAAGATAGACCTTATCATCAACAGATAAATTTCCGCTGAGTACCGAACCATTTACAACAGTTCCAAATCCGGTTACTGTAAATATTCTATCGATGTACATTCTAAAAAATCCTTCAGTTGATCTGTTTTTAACTTTGGATGCAATATTTGAAATTTGCTTTATTAATTCATCCAATCCATCTCCGGTTTTAGCTGATACTTCAACAACAGGTGAATATTCAAAAAAACTTCCCTTGATAAAATCTTGTACATCGTCTCTTGTAATGTACATTGTCTCCTCATCAACGAGATCACTTTTTGTTATCGCAATAAGACCGTATTTAATTCCAAGTACTTCCATTATCTGCAGATGCTCAACTGTCTGCGGCATAATTCCACTGTCAGCTGCGATGACCAGAAGAACAAAATCAATTCCGCTGACACCTCCCACCATCGTATGTATAAAATCTCTATGCCCGGGAACATCCACTATACCAATAGTGTTAGATTGAGAAATGTCAAGATGAGAAAATCCAAGATGTATTGTAATTCCTCTTTTTTTTTCCTCTTTATGTGTATCACAGTCAAAACCTGTCAATGCTTCAATCAAAGTTGTCTTGCCATGATCGATATGTCCAGCAGTTCCCATTATCAAGTGTTTCAATCTATTTCCTCATAAATAAACAATCCTTCACCTCTTTGATTATATAAGGAAAATCTTTATCTTTAAGTGTTAAAACATCAAACATTATCATGCCTTTTCTTAAGACAGTGACTATCGGTTTATCAAGATTAAGTAATCTGTAAAATATATTTTCTGCAAATTCAGATCTCTCTTTCTGAGATTGTTTCCCGCTTTGTAATACTACAGCATAACTTTTAATTTTTCTTCCGGGAAGGGAACCTCCTCCACACTGTCCTTCACTTTCGATATATTCAGCAGATATTCCTAATTTACAAAATTCACGGGTAAGATATTCAGCACTTTTGCAAAGATCATCTTCCTTTCTTTCAAGCATAAACATAACAGGTATTTTACTTCCGGTTCCATCTGTTTCTACACATCCTCTAATGACACTTGAAAGTGATGATAAAGTAAGTTTTCCAACACGCAATGCTCTCATCATCGGAGTTTTTTTCAAAGGAGATATATGTTCTTTCTTTCCCACAATAATTCCTGCTTGAGGTCCACCAAGTAATTTATCCCCGCTGAAAGTGACAATGTCTGCACCGAGATCAAGTGCATTTTTTACATCAGGTTCATTCTCAAGATAGATATTCCCCGATTTACTTAAAAGACCCGAACCGATATCATATACAAGAGGTAATCCGTTATCATGAGCTAAATGGATCAGGTCTTTTAATAAAACTTCATCAGTAAATCCCTGAATTAAATAATTGGATGTGTGAACTTTTAAAATTAATGCGGTTTTATCATTAATAGAACTCTGATAATCATGAATATGAGTCTTGTTGGTAGTTCCTACTTCAACCATTTTTGCTCCAGATGCAGAGAGTATTTCAGGAATTCGAAAAGATCCTCCTATTTCAACAAGTTCTCCTCTTGAAATGATAACTTCTCTGTCTTTTGCATAAGTATTCAGTATCAACATAAGTGCAGCAGCATTGTTATTTACTACAGTCGCATCTTCAGCACCGGTTACTTGTTTTAAAAGAGAAGTAATAAAAACATTTCTTTTTCCTCTATTTCCTTTTTCAAGGTTGAATTCAAGATTTGAGTATCCTTTCACGATATTTTTAATATCTTTAAGTACTATATCACCCAATGGAGATCTTCCAAGATTTGTATGAATTATCACTCCTGTTGCATTGATAACTTCTTTAAGTATCGGTTTGGAAAAGATATCAATATTTTTAATTATTTTAGATATTATAATTTCATTTTTTGAAATCTCTTCTCCTTTAAGAATTGCTTCTCTTTCTTCTTCTAAAATATTTCTAATTATCCTGAGAACAAAGTGTCGATTATATTTTTTCATCAGACAGATCATCTTTTCAAATTCTAATAATTTGTCAATACTCGGAATTTTTTTTAAGTTATCTTTATACAATGTTTTTCTAACCAAACTTATCAGAGAGGGCAGGAATCGAACCTGCCACGGACGGTTTTATCCGCCTGTTACTGATTTTGAAGACCAGTTGAACCACCAGATCCATCCTCTCCATTTAAAATTTATCTACCTTAATTTGTAATTTAATTCAGTTAAAAAAATAAGTCAAGTCAATACCATCCAAACAATATGATTTAATATTTATCAACTCATTATTATAATACATTAAAAACTTCTGCTTCAGGTTTATTTCTTGACATTTTATCAGAAGTTCATATAATATGCCAATTTTAGTAAATTACTCATATTTTACCATGAATAAAAAATCAAATTGGAGGTTGTCATGTCATTAACAGCATTTTTTGTCGGCATGTTACTCCTTAGTAATTTCATATGTCCTGATGGAAATTATCCATTATCAATGGTCAATGATGGAAAAAATCCACATATGAATAACAGGTTATGGACAGGGTTCAGTACAAATGGTGATATTGGTACAGATACAGGTCCATCAATGGAATTCCCGGGTGGATCCGGTTCTCATTATCTCATGCAGGGTTGCCAGGCAATCGGTTTTATAAATCAGAATAATGATACAGTAGTCGTTTCAACTCAACTTTGTTGAGGAGGTACGTCCGAATGGACGATTACCCACAGTTCGTGGGATTGGTTAAATGATTCACTTTACAGAAGTACCTACACATTATCTGATATTATGCATAATTCCGGTATAGTATGTGAAAGAAAAGGTTTTTCATGGTCGCAAACTGTAAACAGTGATTTTCTTATTTTCCATGAGAGATTCATAAATACAACTAAAGCTGATTATAGTCACGTTTTTATCGGTTTCTTTTTTGATTTTGATATTCCAAAAACTCAGTGGTTTGATGATCTCGCCGGATACATTGACTCACTGGGTCTTGGATATATGTATGACAGTGGTCTGGATTCAACACACATAGGATGTAAAATATTAAATCCTACAATGCCAATTGGTCTGCATTACCTTGATGTTATCAGTGTTCCGGGAGATGACAAAATGTATTACAACTTAATAATGCACACACATTCACCTCCCTCTCCTCCAGCAACTCCTAATGATTACAAATTGATGTTATGTACAGGTCCTTTTATTCTCAATGCCGGAGATACTTTAGATATTGCCATTGGAGTTGCATCAGGTTTCGGTCTGGATCACATGATAAATTCCGTAATTCAAATGCAGAAAGTTTATGACAGTTTTCCTGTTGGAGTCGAAGAAAAACAGTTTCTCAGCAATTCTGAGAATTTTCATTTTGACCTTTCCCCAAATCCGACAGTTGGATTTGTTAACTGTTCATTTACACTTCCTTCAAGTTTATTCTTAGATTTTGAAATCTATGATATACAGGGACGTCTGATAAAAAAACTTGGTAACTATACATGCTTTGAAGGAAATAATTCCCTCAGTTTTGATATTACAGATTTAAATCAAGGTATGTATTTTATCAGAATAAAAACATCGAACATTGACATCAACAGAAGGTTAATTCTTATTAAATAAATATCTGACATATTTGTACCACTTTTTATCACTTATAATTCATGTAGAGAGTTTTCAAGACATCTTTAAAGAAGAATTACCGATCTTTTTGAAACTCTGCTTAAAGTTTTCTCAAGTAAATCAACATCAAATGGCTTTGTTATGACGCCTTTAAAACCATACTTTTTATAATTTGAGATAATCAGATCATTAAAATACTGACAGGAAATCAATACTCTTGCTTTTTTGTCTAATTCTAACAATTTCTTCATTAGCTTCCTCCACCCAATACCTCCGGAAATTGATGAATCAATGATAACCATATCAAAAGGTTTTGGTGTATACATTGCTTCTTCATACATATCAAAAAGCTCATCCTCATTATCTACAGAAACAACCTCGTATCTGATGATCCTCAATAAATTATCCAGAGTAAATTTAATATCCTCTTCATCATCAAAAATCAAAATTTTACTTCCTTTTGCCAGGGCACTTTTTTCTTCTTCCTCTTCCTTTTTCGGTAATATTTCAGCAGGTCTTTCAGATGCTGGAAGATATATCTCATAAA
>CBDUTX010000200.1:0-4901 GCA_965370235.1 uncultured Desulfuromonadaceae bacterium
AAATATTGATTGTCAGGAGCAGTACAAACAGGAATGTCTGCAAAACTTTGTAAACAAATTAATGAAAATAATACAGATAAAACGATAATCCTCATTTTTTAATCCTTTCTTTAAAAATTTTTATTATTGAATAAATAATATTTTCTGTGTTTGAGAATATTTATTACCGACATTCAATTTACAATAGTAAACTCCAGGTAATACAATATTATCAAAATCATCTCTGCCATTCCAAATAACTATATAATTACCATCTGTTTTATATTCATCAACGAGGATATTTATTCTTTCACCAAGAATATTATAAATTGAAATATTAACCTGTCCTGAATTATGTATAGTATAATTGATCTGTACATTAGCTTTAAATGGGTTTGGACTGATAAGCATAATATTATAATTTCTTGAAATTTGTTCCTGGGTTTCTTCAACTCCAAGTGAACCGGAGCTGTCTACATAATTTCCATACAGATCCCTTAATGTAGTTGCCATATTTCGTCTGTCTTCCCAAACAAGAAAAGCTCCTCCTCTGCCATTATGACAAACCGAGGGTCTTCTTTCGTCTGTTGTTGCACAACAAACATGGACTCCATTAGTAGTCCATAATAAATTACCGTTTTCATCGATATGTTGAACAAAGATATCATCACTTCCGTTACGGTCATCTTCCCAGCATATTAAAGCTCCGCCGAAACCATCTTCTGATATCATACGGTGATATTGATGTGAGGTATCTTCTATAACTGCAATTCCATCGACCTGCCAAAGTGCATTTCCACTGGAATCAATTCGCTGAGAATAAATATCAATATTCCACTCTCTAAAATCAGGCCAGATAATTATTGCTCCATTACAGCCATCACTAACAACCATTGGAGAATTTTGTGAACTTGTATAGGTACATACTCCAATGCCATTATTAGCCCAAACAATATTCCCATTTGCTCTAATTCTCTGTGCATATATATCACTGAGACCTGCACGTGCATCTTCCCATACAACTATTGCACCACCTACACTATCTGAAGTAATTGTCGGGTGTTTTTGATTATGAGCTTCTGTACATAGCGGAACACCATTAGCAGTCCACATAACAGATCCATTTGAGGCTACTCTCTGTGCATAAATGTCATTATTATTATCATACCAGGTTATGATTGCCCCACCGGAGCCATCGGTTGTTATTTCAACAGACCATTGATTTCCTGCAATATTAGTTATTGCAACACCATTTGTTGTCCATAAAATATTCCCATTTGCATCGATTTTTTGTACATAAATATCCCAATTTCCGCTTCTTGCATCCTGCCATGCACAAATAGCTCCACCGGAACCATCTTCAACGACAGCAACAAATTCCTGAACTCCATTTGTTTTACACATGAAAACGCCGGTATCTCCCCAGAGTATATTACCGGAAGCATCTATTCTCTGTGTCTTGATATCCCATACTGTTGTCGGAGAAGAATCCTGCCATACTACAATAGCTCCTCCTGAACCATCAGTGACAATGACCGGATCTGTTTCTCTTCCGGTAGTGGTATTTAACTGTACACCATTTAAAGTCCATACATGATTTCCCAAAGAATCAAACTTCTGTGCATAAATGTCAGAATTTGTTCCAAGTCTGTAGTCATACCAAGCAACAATCACTCCATTATTGCCATCCGGAACAACATTTTTATGAACCAATCTTTCATCTAAATATTGATTGTCAGGAGCAGTACAAACAGGAATGTCTGCAAAACTTTGTAAACAAATTAATGAAAATAATACAGATAAAACGATAATCCTCATTTTTTAATCCTTTCTTTAAAAATTTTTATTATTGAATAAATAATATTTTCTGTGTTTGAGAATATTTATTACCGACATTCAATTTACAATAGTAAACTCCAGGTAATACAATATTATCAAAATCATCTCTGCCATTCCAAATAACTATATAATTACCATCTGTTTTATATTCATCAACGAGGATATTTATTCTTTCACCAAGAATATTATAAATTGAAATATTAACCTGTCCTGAATTATGTATAGTATAATTGATCTGTACATTAGCTTTAAATGGATTTGGACTGACGAGCATATAATAATTATTTGAAACAGGTTCTTTGATCTCTTCAACTCCAAGAGAACCGGAGCTGTCGACAAAATTTCCATACAGATCCTTTAATGTAGTGGCGGGATAATTTCGTAAATCTTCCCAGGCAATAAAAGCTCCACCTCTACCATCATGACAAACCGAGGGTCTTCTTTCGTTTGTTGTTGCACAACAAACATGGACTCCATTAGTAATCCATAATAAATTACCATTTTCATCGATATGTTGAACAAAGATATCATCATTTCCGTAACGATCATCTTCCCAGCATATTAAAGCTCCACCGAAACCATCTTCTGATATCATGCGGTGATATTGATTTGAAGTATCTTCAACAACTGCAATTCCATCGACCTGCCAAAGTGTATTCCCACTTGAATCTACTCGTTGAGAATAAATATCAATATTCCACTCTCTAAAATCAGGCCAGATCATTATTGCACCATTATTGTCATCACTAATAATCATCGGAGATGATTGTGCATTTGAATTAGTACACACTCCAATTCCATTATAAGTCCATGCTATAGTTCCATCTGCTCTAATTCTCTGTGCATATATATCACCGGTACCTGCACGGGTATCTGCCCATACAACAATTGCCCCACCTGCGCCATCATGGGTAATTGTCGGGTGTTTTTGATCATGTGCTTCTGTACATAGCGGAACACCATTAGCAGTCCACATTATATTTCCATTTGATGCTATTTTTTGTGCAAAAACATCCCTGTTAAAATCATACCAGGTTACAATAGCCCCACCTGCACCATCGGTTGTTATTTCAACAGAACTTTGATTTCCTGCAATATTAGTTACATTAATACCATTTGGTGTCCATAAAATATTCCCATTTGCATCGATTTTTTGTACATAAATATCCCTATTTCCACTACTTCTTTCATCCTGCCATGCACAAATAGCTCCGCCGGAACCATCTTCAACAGCAACAACATATTCCTGCAATCCGGATGCATTACACATAAAAACGCCGGTATCTCCCCAGAGTATATTACCGGAAGCATCAACCCTCTGTGTCTTGATATCCCACAATGTTGTTGGAGAAGAATCCTGCCAAACTACTATTGCTCCGCCTAAACTATCACCGATAATGTATGGATTTATTTCTCTTCCGGTAGTATTATTTAACTGTACACCATTTAAAGTCCAAACATGATTTCCCAATGAATCAAACTTCTGTGTATAAATATCAGAATTTGGTCCAAGTCTGTAGTCAAACCAGGCAACAATTGCTCCATTATTACCATCTGAGACAACATTTTTATGAACTAATCTTTCATCAAAATATTGATTGTCAGGAGCAGTACAAACAGGAATGTCTGCAAAACTTTGTAAACAAATTAATGAAAATAATACAGATAAAATAATAGTCCTCAATTTTACCTCCTACATATTTTTATATGGTTTATAGTTTATTATTTTTAAAGATAAAACAAAAGCAATTTTTATTATATAAATTAGATTTTTTAAAGCATCCACTGAGGGTCGACATCGACGAGAACTTTTGCATTATTCCATCTTTTTTCATTTACCATATTGTATATTTCCTTACCAATTATTTTACTTTTTGGAACCTTAAGGAGCATATGCCATCTGAATTTTCCTTTTATCTTCTCAAGCGGAGCTTTTGATGGTCCAAGTATTTCCCATTTATTTACTGTTGAAAGTATTTTTTTTACTTCAGCAGAGGTCTCTTTTGCTCTTTTTTCATCTTTTGAAGAGATGATAATCCTTACAAGTCTGACATAAGGTGGATATTTTGCTTCTTTCCTCATCTTCAGTTCAGAATTTATAAAACTTTCATAATCATGATTTTGTGCATAGGAGATGATCTTGTTATACGGATTTCTTGTCTGAATTATCACTTCTCCGCTTTCACTTGCTCTTCCTGCTCTTCCTGCTGCCTGTACAATGAGCTGGAATGTATTTTCTGCTGATCTGAAATCAGGGAAAGAAATCGAACTGTCGGCGTCTATGATACCTACAAGTGAAACACCGGGGAAATCAAGTCCTTTTGCAACCATTTGAGTACCGAGAAGGACTGAAGATTTTATATTGTGAAATTCAGAGAAGACGTCCCTGTGGGTTCTTTTTTTCATCTTTAAAATATCGGTATCGAGTCTGATCAGATTTATATCGGGAAAAATCCTTTTAAATTCCTTCTCAACCTGTTCAGTACCCCAGCCATGTCGATGTAATTTCTTACTGTTGCACTTCGGGCATTTATCAGGAATTGGTTTTGAGTGATCACAGTAATGACAGATCAGTTTTTCAATTGTTTTGTGGTAAGTCATTGCAACTCTGCAGTGAGGACAATTGATAACCTCACCACAGGAGGGGCATATAATGAAGTTTGAATATCCTCTTCGATTCATCAGGAGTATTGCCTGGTAACCGTCATTTAATATCTTTTCAAGAGCAGTGACAAGTGGCGGAGTAATTGGAGATCTTATTTTCGGATTTATCGTGATTATTTTGCATTGTGGCAGTTTTGCATTATTTACTCTTTTTTCAAGTTTCAATAATGAATACTTACTGCTCTTTGCATTTACATAGCTTTCAGCTGACGGTGTGGCACTTCCGAGAACAACGGAAATATTCTCATTTTTTCCTCTGAAAACGGCAATATCCCTTGCAGAATAAAACGGAGGAGATTCTTCTTCTTTATACTGCTGGGAATGTTCTTCATCAACTATAATAATTCCAATATTTTTAAGAGGTAGAAAGATTGAAGATCTTGTTCCTATGATGATATCGAGCAAACCTTTTGAAGCCA
>CBDUTX010000201.1:0-4900 GCA_965370235.1 uncultured Desulfuromonadaceae bacterium
TAATAACATCATTTGCAAATTACTACTTTAAATAATACAGTGAAGTACTCAATTCAGAAAAGTAATACTATTATGTTAATAAATTAAATATATAAATATTTAACACCTTTTAAGTTCAACAAGAGCATTATCATAATCATGCTGGTAATCTGAATTCACCACAACTTCACTAATTCAAATAAGCTACGATGGACAAGTCTGTGGCAAAAAATCTTAAATCGTTGATCGAAATTCAATTCTTATATTTATGGGTTGGGTGCTGGGTTCGTGTAATTAGTGGATAAATAAATTCAGTAAAGATGGACTATTGATTCAATATATTATCTTATTTATTTTTAACTTTTTACAATGTATAATTTTAAGGAAATTTTGGAACTGAACAAGGAGATATTATGCGATCAAAGATTTATATTGTTATTATTATGCTTTTTATAGGAGCAACGGGATATGCACAAGAAACAGGTCAGAGAGCAGAATTTCTGATAGATACAAATGTGTTTTATACACCGAGTTGCTGGAACCAAGAATATGTTGATATTGCCTTTGATGGTGTAAATTATCTTGTCGTCTGGGAAGAAGATGGTGATATATATGGTACCAGGCTTACATCTTCAGGAATTGTTTTAGACACTGTTGGTATACCAATTTCAACAGGAAGTGGCGCTCAAGAGTATCCTGCCATTGCCTTTGATGGAACTAACTATCTTGTAGTATGGCAAGACAGTCGAAGTGGCTCAAGTGATGATCTCTATGGAGCTCGCATTTCAACTTCAGGAGTGGTCTTAGATCCAAATGGCATAGTAATATCAACTGCAAATAGTCACCAATTGGTACCATCTATTGCCTTTGATGGAACTAACTACCTTGTCATCTGGTATGATCGTCGTAATGGAATGACTTATGATATATATGCCTCCAGAATTTCAACTTCAGGAGATGTTTTAGATCCAAGCGGAATAGCAATATCAACTACTTCAGGTAATCAGTATTATCCTTCCGTTGCCTTTGATGGCGTTAACTATCTTGTCGTCTGGGAAGACTGGCGAAGTGGTACTCATGCTGATGTGTATTGTTCCAGAGTTTCAACTTCAGGAAGTGTTTTAGACCCGGGCGGTATAGCAATATCAACTGCTACACATAACCAATTTCGCCCTGCTGTCGCCTTTGATGGAACTGACTATCTTGCAGTGTGGTCAGATTATAGAAATAGTAATACAGACATCTATGGTTCCAGGATTTCAACTTCAGGAGTGGTTTTAGACCCGGCTGGAATTGGGATATCAAAAGGTTCAAAAACCGAAACATATCCTGATATTTTCTTCGATGGAACAAATTATTTTGTCGCCTGGCAAGAGCGAAGTCCTTCTTTTTTTGACATCAATGGAACAAGGGTTTCAACTTCGGGAACGGTCTTAGATCCTGGTGGTATTGCGATATCAACTGCTATTTTTGATCAGGAGTATCCTTCTATTGCCTTTGATGGAACTAACTATCTTGTAGTATGGCAAGACTTGCGTTTTTTTCACGGATATGACAGAAATGATTATGACATCTATTGTTCGCGGGTTTCAACTTCAGGAGTGGTTTTAGATCCAAATGGTCTAGTATTACCCACAATCTGTTATCATCAGTTTAATCCGGATATTGCTTTTGACGGGACTAACTATTTTGTCATCTGGCAGGATGGTAGAAATACTTCCACTGACATATATGGAGCAAGGATTGATACCTTTGGAATAGTCTTAGACTCAGGCTGTATAGCAATATCAACAGTATCTACAACTGATCAGTTTAATCCTGCTATTGTCTTTGATGGAACCAACTATTTTGCCATCTGGACAGACTTCAGGAATAATCCAGCAGGTGATATCTATGGTTCACGGATTTCAACTTCAGGAACGGTCTTAGATCCTGGTGGTATAGCGATATCAACTTCTACAAATGTAAAACAAAATGCAGCTATTGCTTTTGACGGTACAAATTATTTTATTGTATGGCAAGATTGGCGAAGTGGTCTTTATTTCCACATCTATGGTACAAGAGTTTCAACTTCAGGAGTGGTCTTAGATCCCAGTGGTATAGAAATAACAACCGCATCAACTTATCATCGTCAGCCTGCTATTGCCTATGATGGTACAAATTATCTTGTTGTTTGGTATCAAGGACCAAGCAGTAGTGCTGATATCTATGGTTCACGAGTTACACCTGAAGGAATAATTTTAGATCCGGGTGGTAAAGCGATATCAACTGCAATTAATTGACAATTTAATCCTGATATTACTTTTGATGGTATAGAGAACTATTTTGTCGTCTGGCATGATTATCGTGGTCTGGACTATGATATTTATGGATCAAGGGTTGATACTTCAGGAATTGTTTTAGACCCGAGCGGTATAGCAATATCAACTGAAACAAATACCCAAATTTATCCTGTTGTTACCTTTGATGGAACTAACTACTCTGTAGTCTGGCAAGATAGTCGTAATGGCTATAGTGATATCTATGGAGTTAAAATAGACCGTATTGGAAATTTACTTTCAGAGACTGCTCTTTCAATTCAGACAAAAGATCAATGTACACCTGCCCTGGCAGTTGGAGTTGATAGTCAGATCCTTGTTACATATTCAGGGTTCATTGACTCGATCAACGCTAAACCGGCAAATACAATGCGAATCTGGGGTAAATTCTATCCTTCCGGATCAACTGGAATATCTGAAGACTTGCAGGAATTACTAACCCTATCCCGATTATGTATCTATCCGAATCCATTTAAAGAGCTGACAGAAATAAGATGGCAGATAGGAGAAGAAGTAGATTATAGAGGTAAATCAATAATCAATATAAAGATATTAGATATTACAGGAAGGTTGGTTAATCAATGGAATTATCCGGCTACAAGATCATCTGGTTATATAGTATGGGATGGTACATATTCAACCGGAAGAAGTGTCTCTGAAGGAGTTTATTTCTGTCGTTTTAGTACAGGAAATTATTCAGCTATGAAGAAGTTGATATTAATGAGATAAATTCTGAAACTGAGATTATTTGTAATTTCATAAGATAATAGTGTTTTTCTTCCTGCCTGTGCGAGGACGTGTAGGGTATTGTTCATTGTCTTAATCTGTGTTATGTGAAATAATCCTTTCATCCTGTCATTTGCGTTCTTTTCTTAGGGGTGCGGCTGGGCATTGATCATTGTTTATTGATCATTGTATATTGTATATTTATTCTCTTATAATTATATCTTCCCTTTTAGGTCCAACAGATATTAATTTTATAGGTTTTTCAATTTTATCTTCAATAAACTTTATGTAGTCTTTTGTTCTTTCCGGAAGTTTTTTGAACTCTCTGATATTGCCGATGTCTTTCTTCCATCCGGACATAGTTTGATAAACCGGTTTTGCATATTGCAATTTATCTGTAGTTGGAAAATCATCCGTTCTATCTCCTTTGATATCATACTGAACACAAAGGCTGATTTCCTCCAAATATCCGAGAACATCGAGTAATGAAAGAGCTACTTCGGTAGCTCCCTGTACCCGGCAGCCGTATTTTGTTGCAACACAGTCAAACCACCCAACCCTTCTCGGTCTGCCGGTTGTAGCACCATATTCTCCACAGTCTCCCCCCCTGTTTCTAAGTCTTTCTCCCTGCTCATTGAGAAGTTCTGTGACAAAACCTCCTGCTCCGACACATGTCGAATAGGATTTCACAACTGCTATTATTCTCTTAATTTCATAAGGAGGAATTCCTGCACCAACCGAAGCAAACCCGGCAAGAGGAGAGGAAGAGGTGGAATATGGATATATTCCGTGGTCAGGATCTCTCAAAGCTCCGAGCTGACCCTCAAGAAGTATGTTTTTTTCTTCATTTAATGCCTGATGTAGAAATTTTGTAGAGTCAACAACAAAAGAGTCAATTTTGTCTCTGTAATGAACTATTTCCTCAACTATTTTATCAATATCTAATTCTTCTTTTTTGTATATATTGACAAGAAGTATATTTTTTACAGATAATATCCTCCGAATTCTTTCCCTTAAAACTTCTACATCGTAGAGAGATGCTATCTCAATTCCAATTTTCAAATATTTATCAGCATAGAATGGAGCTATCCCGGATTTAGTCGATCCGAATTTTTTATCTTTAAGTCTTTCCTCTTCCAGCTTGTCAAACATAATGTGATACGGCATCAATACCTGAGCTCTATTTGAAATCAGCAGTTTTGGTTCAGGGACTCCTCTGGAAATTACATCATCCCTTTCATCAAGAAATGCTTTCATATTAACTGCAACCCCAGGACCAAGCAGATTTGTTACATGAGGATAGAAAATTCCTGAAGGAAGAAGATGTAATGCAAATTTCCCATATTCATTGATAATTGTGTGCCCTGCATTATTTCCTCCCTGAAAACGAATTACTATATCAGATTTCTTTGCGAGATAATCCGTTATTTTTCCCTTACCCTCATCTCCCCAGTTGGCTCCAACTATTGCTGTAACCGACATTTAATTACTCCTTTTTAGTAATTGACAGTTTAATCGATCCTCATCTTTTCAGATAACCAAGCTCTACAGAATGTTCAATAATCCGTTCTGCAAGATTCCATAATTTCTCAGAAGCATCTCTGATGTGTTTGTTCCTCTCTATTACCTGCTTGGCATAAATTCCATGTTTTATCCAGGCTTCACCTTCTGTAAAATAATTTAAAATCAGAGGTTGTATTCTGTCAAGCGCTGCTGCAAATTTAGCTTCTTCTGTTTCACGTTTTTCAAATTCAATCCAGAGATCTCTAAATTCCTTTTCCTGATCTTCAGGTAAAATATTAAAAATTCTGTCTGCTGCTTTTATTTCCCTTTCAGCTTTATCAAGATTTGCACTCTCATCATAGCACGATGGGTCT